>JACYMB010000324.1 GCA_015272205.1 Synechococcales cyanobacterium T60_A2020_003
ACCTGCCACTAATCCGCCTAGCCCGCTGCCAATGACAATGACATCCGCATCGTTCATCGTTTACGTGTCCCCTGGTTGGATCAAATGCTCTGGTCTAATCTCTTGGTTACAACCCGCAATCTGCTGGAAGAATCGAGCGCTGTACTCCGCCATCGCCTGCCCCTGAATATCACACGGCAGACAGTGACCCGATTCGTCAAACCATTCGACATCCACCGATTGCGGCACATGCTGCAAAATCATATCCACGACAGCCGGGCTAATGGTCGGGTCTTGATGGGAATGCACCACGCAAAGCGGACAGGTAACCTTGGGAAGTTGATCGGTGGCGTAGCGACCCATGCGGCGCAGTTCTCGCAGTGCCCAGGAATTATAAAAGGGATAGCACGGCAAATAAAATTCAGGTTTCTTGCGTTTGCGAATAAAAAAGTTGGCCCATCCCAAGATCGGAATCAAGCGTTCGGCAATATCCGGTAAGCGCAACGCCGGAGCCGCCGCCACACAGGCATCCAGCCGCCCCTCACTCGCCATCGTCAGGGCGATCGCCCCACCCATCGATAGCCCAAACATCCCGACAAACTCGTACTGCTGCCGAGCCCGCTCAATTTCGGCACGGGCAACCTCGTGCATTTGCTCCATCGTGATTCGGGGGAACCATTGGCGCTGATCGGTGAGAGCCGCATAGCCGTGTCCTGGCAGCAGCGGAACCGCCGCATCAAACCCAGAGGCCACACAGGCTTTAGCAACGGGCAGCACTTCGTAGGGCATCCCCGTAAACCCATGCAGACAGATGATGATCCCTTGAGGGGACAGCGCTGATTGTAAGTATTGCGGCATCGCTTCCGGCATCAGACGCTGACGATACTGATCTGGAACTGACTCAAAGGCCGAAAAGTAGGGAAGTTGCACAGATATACCAACGTGGATTTTGAAATTGCAATGGACCAGCAGGATCGATCAAGGGTCTTGACGTTCAGGTCGTTGTCGTTGCTTAGCGAGATCGCTCATTTCTTAACGTGTTCCGTTCTCCATTATGACAAACCCCTCCCGCTTTCCCATTCAGAAATAAAGTTTTTTGGATCATTCCCGTTGCGATACGCTTCTACGTCCTACAACTGGAGATAGAACGATTAAATGAATCAAGGACAGTCTATATTCTGTCGAGGTTGTCATGGCAGCGCAAACTGACTCGTTTCAATCCGTCTATGGCCCCGTTCAGTCCTGGCGATTTGGGCGATCGCTCGGCATTGATCCCATTGGCAAAATCTCCGTCTGCTCCTTTGATTGTGTGTACTGTCAACTGGGTGAAATTGAGGTCAAAACAAGCGATCGCCAGTGTTTTATCCCCACTGCAACAATTGAGCATGACTTACAACGCTATGCCCCGTGGGAGGTGGATCGCATGACTCTCAGCGGCAGTGGCGAACCGACGCTCGCCCTAAACCTAGGGGAGATCCTCACTCTCGTCACCGCTATGACTCACAAACCCACGGCTGTCCTTACAAACGGGACGCTGCTGGATGATCCGACGGTGCGAGCAGAATTGGCGATCGCCGATGCCGTCGCGGTGAAGCTAGACGCCATCACACCAGACCAATGGCGACGGGTGAATCGTCCAGTGGCGACTTTAGACTATGCCACTCAATGGCCAAGTCTGATGACGTTTCGGCAGGACTATACGGGACAACTCTTGATCCAAACCATGCTTCTTTCGCCCTGGAGTGACGAAGAGCAGGATCGCTACATCGCCCAAATGCAGGAGCTCAAACCGGACGAAATTCAACTGAATACTCCCACCCGTCCTAAACCCTTCCATCACCAGCTTGAAGCCCGTGGCAACCACAATCCTCTGAATGCACCTTATCCATCGCGCTGGCTTAAGCCTGTACAACGGTCAGCTCTCGAAACATTTCGCGATCGCCTTTTGGATGCCACCCAGATTCCGGTTCGCATTCCTAACCTCTCTACTCTGCCCTCGTCAGGGTAAGGAAAGCGCTTGGAACTTTCTTGCCTGCCATCTAGACTTAGGAAGTATTATCGTAAGGCTGAGCACCGCTCACTTTATCTAAGATCGAGATAGCCCTTTTGAGAACCTACTGTGAACTTGACCTTTTTACGAACGCGATCGCCTTTTAAAGTCCTCGCGACTGCTCTTGTACTAACGGCCTTGCTATCAAACGTTACGGGATGCCGTAATCGGCCTGCGGCAGACCAACAGCTAGATACAGAAGAAGAGCAGCAGGAACCTCAAAAGCGCTCCTCTGAGCTCGTGCTTAACGAAGTCACCTTGGAGCAACCGGACGAAAACGGCAATTTGCTTTGGCGCGTTGTCGCCCAGGAAGCCACCTATGACGAACAGAAGCAGCGCGCCGAAGTCCAAAACCCAAAGGGACAACTCTACCGCGATGGCAAACCGATTTATGAAATCACGGGCGATCGCGGCGAAATCTACCAAGACGGGCAGCGCCTGGTGGTGATTGGCAACGTCAACGTTAAGGATCTCCGAAATGGTGCCATTCTGAAAGGTGATGAAATGACCTGGCTGCCCCAGGACAGTCAACTCACCATTAAAGGCAAGCTGACAGGCACAAACCCTAAAGTACAGATCACGGGCGAGGAAGCCACACTATACGAGCAAGAACAGCGATTGGTTGTAACAGGAACGGCGATCGCCGTTACCACCCGCAGTCCCAAGTACAAGTTGCAGGCGGATGACTTGGTGTGGTTGCTGGATCAGGAAATTGTGTCTACTGATAAACCGCTGCAAATTCAGCGATTGAATAGTAAAGGCGAAGTCACCGATCGCGCCACGAGCAACTCGGGTTTGATGCGGGTCGAGGAAAATATCGCGGAGCTTCGAGACAATGCTGTCGTCACGCTGCGGAGTCCGGATACTCAAGTCACCAGTGATCTACTGATTTGGGATCTGAACCAAAATCGGGTGAACGCCAAAGCCCCCGTTCAAGTCCAACTCCGGGATAATCGGATCAAGTTGGCCTCTAATAGCGGTGATTTCGATCTCGAAAACGAACTATTTTACTTCTACGGAAATGTTCAGGCTGAGGCTCAGCGTGATCGCTCCCGTCTCACGAGCGACTCCCTCATCTTTAATGCGGATGCCAACACCCTGATCGCAGAGGGCAACGTCAATTACCAGCAGCAAGATCCGAAAATGACCGTCACAGGCCCTCGCCTCGATGGCATGCTGGAAGATGAGCACTTTGTCATGAGCGGAGGACGCGTAGTCACGGAAATTATTCCGGACGATCTGTAGGAACAGAAGCCGTTGCCGACGGTTGAACCAGGAGGGTATTGCGCTCTGGGGCACCCAGCTTATTCACAGACATCTGATCGCGATCACTAGAACGGATCTCAGCAGGTACGCTTGCGGTCGGCGTCCATTCCTGGGATAGCCCTTGCAAAAACAGATCTTGCTGGTAGCGAAATTCGTCTAAATCCCACCCTCGGTTAATGATCGTGAACCACACCAAGCCGCGATCGCGCGTTGGAATCACCCCTGCTAGGGCACTAACGTCGTTGAGGGTTCCGGTTTTTACGGTTGCAGACTCCGGCATCTGTCGATCGAGGAGGGTTCCTTCATCCCGCCCCATTACTGGGAACAGGTCAGCTACATTCAAATCACGAGCCGCCAAGTGACGCTGGATCGCCATCAACATTGCGGTTACTGCTCGCGGCGAGATCCGGTTTTCTACGCCTAGCCCCGATCCGTTTTCCAGTACAATCTCATCTTCGGGAACGTAGGCCGCCGCCGCTGCTTTTTTGGCAACGGTGTGGGCTCCCCCCAGGTCTTCAGCCAGCATTTCCGCCATCGCGTTATTGCTGTAAACGTTCATTGACTTCAAGATTTGGTCGAGGGGCAAGGATTCATGGCGAATTAACGGATACAGAAGTTCATCTAAGGCACTTGTGGGCAGCATTCGCACGCGTCCCATTACTTCGACCACAGGACGAGGCGTTTCTGGAGGTAGCGTCCTGAACTGATAGTCAGCCTCGTAGGGCCAAAGATTCGCGTTAATTCCCTGGGCAAATAACTCACCGGAGCGCACCGGATTAGACTCGTAGTTCATGGCAAAGTTGCCTGTGACGATCACATCTCCCGTCACGCGCCGAATCCCCATTTGGTTTAATGCGTTACCGATGGCGATCGCCTCCTCCCACACAAAAAAAGGATCACCATCCCCTTGGATCACCAGATCGCCCATCAGGGTATCGTCTTGCAGATGTCCAGTGGCGCTAATCTGCGTCTCGAAGGTGTGATCCGGACGCCAGGTTTCTAAAGCCACCAACGTCGTCGCAATTTTTGTCAAGGAGGCAGCGGGCAAAGGTTCCGTTGCCTGATGGGACGCAAGCACGTCACGCCCGGACTGTATCCAAAATCCTTGCTCTGAAGCCGAGAAACCAAGACGATCTAGTCGTTCTAGATAGGCTTGCATCAGTGCTTCAGCCTTTGGATTTGGATTATACTCAGGCTCTAAAAGAGATTCTACCCACGCCGATTCCTGTACCCAATTCGAAAGCTGAGACTCGTGCAGCGTGTACACATTGGACGTGAGGTTAAACCACAGGGTCAGCACCCCCATGCTTACAGTTCGCAGCACGCTCGGCTGTCCTCCTAAGCTTGATACAGAAAACCCAGGTTAAATTTTATCGAATTCACGAACAATTCGCCCACTTCGATTCTGTCACTCGACTCAGAACCGATTCCTTGCCCAACCGGAAAAATCCTATCCAGAGTCCTTAAACAACCTGAGTCGCCATCTCAGTGAACTGAATAATATCTCGCCGGGGATCAGCATAGCTAACCTTCACCTCTAGGCGATCGCCGGGTGCAATCGGACGGGTAAACCGCATCGCCAGTTCTAATCCCAAATCTTCCAATAGCACAAGACCCAAATTATCCTGCTCTCGCAACCAGCGCAGCATCAAGGCATGCCACACTGCATCCCCTTGCCGTCGCAGATACTCCAAGCCCCAGTAGCGATTGGTTTGGCGTTCAACTTGGCTTGCCTCGTAGGCGGTAGAACTCACCGACAGCATCAATTCCTGAACATCTTCCGTTGAGAAGGGTAGAGATTCGCCACGTAAATGAGCCTTGATTTGAAAATGTGCCAGCAGGTCTGCATACCGTCGAATCGGTGACGTGACTTGAGTATATACATCTAACGCTAAACTCGCATGGCGGGCAGGAACCACCGTCGTTTCACTGCGCGGCATACACCGACGAATCGCGCAGTCACGCACAGGCCCTACGGGTAGCAGCATCAATTCTTCGTCTGGGGGTAGTTCTGGCTGAGGTTGTCCCCGGAAGGGTAGGGGTAGTCCGTGGGTCTGACCATAAAGTCCCGCCACTTCACCCGCCAGGATCATCATCTCCGCAACAAGCATCCGGGAAACAGAGTCATCTAGGACATCAATCGTGATATCGTCGCCATCGACCTTGATGCTAGATTCCGGCATGTGAATACTAATTGCGCCCCGTGATTGTCGCCAAGCCTGACGCACCTTTGCCCACTCGGCGATCGCCTGAATCTCCGACTCTGCCTCTAACCCCATCTCCAACATCTCATCGACGTCTTCGTAGGTGAGGCGATAGGTCGGTTTCACGTGACTGGCTTGAATGTGATAGTCTTCGACCGCTCCTTCATCGTTCAGAATGATGCCAAAGCTTAGGGCACAGCAGATCTGGCGCTGAACCAAACTCATCGGGCCCGTTGCCAACTCAGGAGGGAACATCGGAATCATCCCGGTGGGCAGATAAATTGTCGTACATCGCCGTCGAGCTTCCATATCCAAATCGTCGTTTGGCGCAACCCACCGAGTAGGATCAGCGATATGAATCCAGAGGCGTTGCCGTCCATCGTCCAAATATTCGATGCTCAAACCATCATCGATTTCAAGAGTACTCTCATCGTCAATGGTGTAAGTCTTGAGATAGGTTAAATCTAAACGATTATCAGGATCGGGATTAGGGGAGACAACGCAGCGGTGAGTCATTTCCAAAACCCTTTGAGAAAACTGTACAGGAATTTGACTGCGCCGCAGGAATAAGTTCTCGTGAGGACTCCACAGCCTCAGATCAACTAAAAGTTGAAACGCTGCTTCAGCGCTGTCCGATCGACCAACCGCCTGGAGTATTTCAGCGGCCTGCACTCGACCTGTTGCCTCATCACCAAAAACTGCTAACCGTTCGAGGACATCCAGCCTAGGGCGATCGCTGCTTTGCCACTCCACAGAGTCTCCATTTAGAGCCTGCTGAACCCTAGAAACAAAAGCCTGCCACTCTTGGGCACGCTGCTCAGATACCGTAAGCTGATGCTTCAACTCTGCAACTTGAGCTACAGAACGAGGCTCATAGCGATCGCCCTTCTGCTTAAAGTAAATCTTGTCATCAGCAAGGAGACAGTGTGCCGCGTAACAAAGCGACGGAGATTGCTCAGAGAATAGCAGGATAGCCATCTCTGTTGGATCTGTAGAAACCCCTTCTTCTACCAAAAACTCCCAGGCCACCTCTAGGCTGGATGGATCGAGATAGGGCTGGATTTCCGTGATGAATGCAGGGATTTGGGTAGGCGAATAGGACTCACCCGTTACCTCGTAAATAATCTGGCGAGGATGCAACGTATGCGATTGCCCGCGCTCATCAACAACAACCCAATGCTTTTTCCCTTCTGGGCGCTCAACCACAGCAACACGGCGATCGCCGTTAGAGGTGCGAAACTCAACTAGTGTGCCTTTCTCCATGAATTCGGATGTGGTGTAGGGTTGCCTGTTAATGCTCTATACAACCCTAGCCTTCTCGATTGATAAAGGGCAAGAGGGCCAGGATTCGCGCCCGCTTGATCGCTTGAGTCAAATCACGCTGCTGTTTGGCGGTTAGACCTGTAATCCGGCGTGGCAAAATTTTTCCGCGCTCGGTGATAAATTTTCTGAGAAGATCGACGTCTTTGTAATCGATGGTCTCTTTGGGATTAATGGGGGATACCCGACGGCGATAGTAACTCATAGCTCCAATGTAACGTAGTAAAAACCGTGTTCAGTGTTCCAATCGATCCAAGCGCAGCCTAGCCTGAGTTTCTCCCATTAGGGCTTGGGCTAAGACAGGCTAAACGCTACTTAATTTCCTTGTGTACCGTATGTTTGTTGCAGTGGGGGCAGAACTTATTTAGCTCTAGCCGATTGGTTGTATTCCGGCGATTTTTGGTTGTCGTGTAGCGAGATACACCAGGCGATCGCTTGTCGGTGTTCGTGCGGCACTCTGTACATTCCAACGTGATAATAATTCGGACGCCCTTCTTAGCAGCCATAGCCCTAGAAAATAAACGACAAAACTTAGATAAGACACAATCTACTATTATTTCATACGAGGCTCAGGACGGCAATCACTATTTTGAGCAGACCGTATTCAACGTGCGCTTATCGTACCGGGTGGAGTGCCCCCTCCTTGCTCCTAGAGAGCGATCGCTGACAAAATCTGCATTTTTCACAGCTATAGCTCTAGCCATATCGGTTATACGAATTTCAAAAACTCCGGCTACAGATGAAAGGCTCACATTCCTAGCGTAGCAACACATTCATAACTCAAAACTGAGAACTCAACACTCAGAATTGGTATTAGGGCATTTTGGTCTTCGCCGCCCCACCAAAATGTCCATGTCTTAAGCTAGCTGGCAACAGCTATAAATTTCACTCCAGCGAATGAACAAGGCGGCTCTTCAGAAAAGCCGCCTCGCTCCAGATATAACCTGCAACTAACGAAGAACGCTATCAAATAGCGTATGCCTCTTAGTCTAGATCAGGCATAGAGAGTACAGGCTCCATTTCACGGTCAATACCTTTCTCAAATCCTGCTGCCGCCGCCCGGGCACGACCCGCATGCCATAGGTGACCAACCAGGAAAAAGAAACCGAGAACGAAGTGAGATGTTGCCAACCATGCACGAGGAGAAACGAAGTTAACTGAGTTAATTTCCGTTGCAACCCCACCCACAGAGTTCAAGGAACCCAGAGGAGCATGGGTCATGTACTCAGCCGCACGACGTGCCTGCCAAGGCTGGATGTCATTCTTGATCTTGTCCAGATCCAAACCATTAGGCCCACGCAGAGGCTCCAGCCAAGGACCTTGGAAATCCCAAAACCGCATCGTCTCACCACCGAAGATGATCTCGCCAGTAGGAGAGCGCATCAGGTACTTACCAAGACCTGTGGGGCCTTGAGCAGAACCCACGTTTGCACCGAGGCGCTGGTCACGAATCAAGAAGGTCATCGCCTGCGCCTGAGATGCTTCAGGGCCGGTAGGACCGTAGAACTCACTAGGGTAAACCGTGTTGTTATACCAAACCATACAGGATGCGATGAAGCCCATCATGGACAGCGCACCAAGGCTATAGGACAGGTATGCTTCACCCGACCAGATGAAGGCACGACGTGCCCAAGCAAAAGGCTTGGTGAGGATGTGCCAAACACCACCTGCGATGCAGATCAGACCGAGCCAAATATGACCGCCGATCACATCTTCCATGTTGTTGACACTAACAATCCAGCCTTCGCCTCCGAAGGGAGACTTAAGCAGATAGCCAAAAATCACAGCAGGGTTGAGGGTCGGGTTCGTAATGACACGAACGTCGCCACCACCGGGAGCCCAAGTGTCATAGACACCACCGAAGAACATGGCCTTGAACACGAGTAGCAGCGCTCCACAACCCAGCAGAATCAAGTGATAACCAATAATGTTGGTCATCTGATTCTTGTCCTTCCAGTCATAACCAAAGAAGGAAGAGTATTCCTCTAAGGTTTCAGGGCCACGTACAGCGTGGTAGATTCCACCAAAACCTAGAACTGCAGAAGAAATGAGGTGAAGTACGCCTACAACAAAGTAGGGGAAGGTATTCACGACTTCACCGCCGGGGCCAACACCCCAGCCAAGGGTTGCCAAGTGAGGCAGGAGAATCAATCCCTGCTCATACATTGGCTTTTCAGGAACAAAGTGAGCAACCTCAAACAAGGTCATCGCACCTGCCCAGAATACAATCAAGCCAGCATGGGCAACGTGAGCACCCAGCAGCTTTCCAGATAGATTGATCAAACGAGCATTACCGGACCACCAAGCAAAACCGGAGCTTTCTTGGTCACGGTTACCCGCTACGGAATAAGCGCTATTAGAGAGCGTTACCACGGGGTAGAACCTCCTCAGGGAATACAAACTTCTCGTGGGGCTGGTCTTGGGGAGCCATCCATGCCC
>JACYMB010000325.1 GCA_015272205.1 Synechococcales cyanobacterium T60_A2020_003
TGAAATTTACCATGCCTCTCCCGCCCGCAACCCCTCTTTCATGCAACAACGCCATTATCCAGGCGTAACCGCAGAGGTTTGCGTGCAGATAACGATGCGTGAGGCCAATAATCGGGGATATGAGTGTCTACTCGTTGAAGACGCGACGGAGAGCTATTTCCCAGAGGTTAAGCAAGCGACGCTGGATATGGTCTGTGCCCAAGGGGGAATCGTGGGTTGGGTTGGTACGACGGACGATTTGATATCCGGGATTCACGCACTACACGCACCCTAGGGTTGAACGCCGGGTAACGCACCGATTCGTGTATCTGTCATTGATGTTCTCTGCCATGCACAACTGCTGTATAGCAGCCTGGAATTGAAGGTTTAGCATACAACAATGAGCGATCGCCATATCGATTAGGACATTTAGGTAGGATAGCGAAGCCGCCCCACCCACATGTCCATGTCCTAAGCTAGCTGGCAACAGCTATATTTTAAGATATCGAGAATGCCGAAAATCATGGACTGGCCTGGTTTTTGCTTACGGGACTGGCGCGATTCGAACGCGCGACCTACCGCTTAGGAGGCGGTTGCTCTATCCTGCTGAGCTACAGCCCCAGGATTAGCCAATCATAACAGATGCGGTTTGCCCCTCAGATCGCCATACGTCCGTCCAGGGTGATCCTCCCACCTCCAATCCACAGACTTGGCTATGGGCTTCTAGAATGGGCTGGGTGCGATCGCCCTTGTCATACAACCGCAAGGTCAGACTACCGTGCATCGTATCACAGCAACAGAACACCAATCCCTGCTCGGTGGGGGCACGGAGGGGCGTTCCAGGGTGAGTCGTTGTGCCCACCAGTTCAACGGCATAGTCGCCATTATCCGCCCACATCCGCCATGTTCCCCAGGGATGAATCTCCCAGTTCACCGACCCATTCCAGGGTACGAACTCGTAAAACTGCCCTCGATAGTGAATCCCCACCATTGCCACCGATTCCATCCAGGCGATGACCCGTCGTCGTCCACCTCCGGCAGTTAAGGCTAAATCCGGTTCGTTCTCAAAGGCGTTGCAGTTGAGCCAAAACCACTTTTGCGGAAAGCTGCCGCCCCAGTTCTTTTCGCTGTAGGCGGGAGCATGGTCAAAGGTGTAGCGATCGCCCTTCCATTCAATCCAGCCCGTTGCCCAACCGTGCGCCATTAGAATTTGCCACCCCGGTTCAAAGATTTGAAACTGAGAGAGCCAGCCAGCGGTGGATTGCTGTGGCTGATCGGAATTGCCCCAACCGTAGACGGGCGTGATTTCGTACTGCCAGCGGGCGGAGTGGCCTGTGCCGGGATCGCGGAGCGTGCCCTGATGCCAGGTCGCCGTTGCCTGATAGCCTTCCCGAATCTGAGCTTCAAACTCATCGGGAGTAAGGTGTTGCGGTTGGAGATCCAGAGAGGGCGATCGCCAGTGTCCTAAGCCCAACCCATCCCGCCATGCCCAGAATTGGCTCACATCGGCAAAGGAACGACAGAGGTATTCATCATTGGGGCCTAGGATTTGGGCTGCGCCGCCGCTATGGGGTTTGCCACCGATCGGATCTTCGATGGAATACATGAAGGCGAAGGTTTGCCGAATATCAGGCAGCGTGACGCGGTAATACCATCCTTCAAAAAAACGGCGATCGCTGCCGTCCCAGTGGTATCCACTGTGGGGTGTTTGCAATGAATAGGGAAAACTAGAGAAAAGACGTACCATTGATCGTGCAGATGCTGATAGATGGGCAGACTGGGCAACTTCTTTGCCAACGTTTCTAGTATGAGCTATTGCCTCAATCCTGGTTGCCAATATCCCCATAACCCGGAGACGGCACAGTTTTGTCAGAACTGTGGAGCACCGATGCGGCTGAGCGATCGCTATCGGGCGATTAAACCCATTGGGCATGGGGGCTTTGGCAAAACGTTTCTTGCGGTTGATGAGTATCGCCCATCCCGACCCAAGTGCGTGATTAAGCAATTTTGCCCAGACCAGTTGGAGGCGCATCGCCTGGTCAAAGCCCAGGAGCTATTTCACCAAGAAGCTGTACGATTGGAGCATTTAGGGCACCATCCCCAAATTCCCTACCTGTTGGCGCACTTTACCCAGGCTCCCTATCACTACCTGGTGCAGAGCTATGTAGATGGGCAAAATTTAGCGCAGGAGATGGCCCTGTCTGGGGTGTTTAGCGAATCCCAAATTTATGATCTGTTGACAAGCCTGTTGCCCGTGCTTCAGTTTGTTCACGATTGCCAGGTGATTCATCGGGATATTAAACCTGCGAACATCGTGCGGCGACAGCGGGATCAACAACTGGTGTTGGTGGATTTTGGGGCATCTAAACTGGTATCGGATGCGGCGCTCTATCAAACCGGGACGGTGATCGGCAGTGCGGGGTACGCTGCGCCGGAGCAGGCAGGGGGCAAGGCCGTTTTTGCCAGTGATTTGTATAGTTTGGGCGTGACCTGTGTGCATTTGCTGACGAATGTGCCGCCGTTTGATCTCTACTCGTTCACGGATGGAGTGTGGGTGTGGCGAGATTTCTTACCCGCGCCGATTAGTTCAGAGTTAGGGCAAGTGTTGGATCGGTTGCTGCAACCTGCCATTAGTCAACGCTTTCCGTCAGCAGAGGCGGTATTAGAGGTGCTTGGACAGATTGAGCCTGACAGGTCGCGCAGTCTAAGCCGTCGGGGCGTTCGGGGACAATCGAGTATTCAGCGGCCTGCATCTGCGGTTTTGCAAGGGCGATCGCCCCAACAGGCGACACCCAAAACACCATCGTCGTCCGGCTTTCGGATTCGGGTATCGTCGCAACCCCTGGTGTGGCGATGCCTTCACACCCTGCACGCCCATGCCAATTCCGTCGCGGCGATCGCCATGAGTCCGACCGGAAAGTTCTTTGCGAGCGCTGGTTTTGATCGCACCATCAAGCTATGGCATTTGGGAACGGGGGCATTGATTACGACCTTTGAAGGCCATCGTGCTCCCGTATTATCGATTGTCTTCAGTCCCGATGGGCGATCGCTGATTAGCGGCAGCGTGGATAATACGATTCGGATTTGGGATGTGGAAACGGAGGCATTGCAGCGGCAGTTGACCCATCAAGCGATCGCCGCTGTCACCATATCATTGGCGATGAGTCCCGATGGACAGGCGATCGTGACGGGTAGCGATGACCACATGGTGCGGATCTGGCAACTCGGCACCGGGAAGCTGCTACGCCTGATTCCCCATCCCCGTGCGGTGGCGGCGGTGGCGATTAGTCCCAATGGGCAGTTTTTGATTAGCGCCTGTACCGATAACCTCATCCGGATTTGGAACTTTAGCACTGGCGAACTGATTCACACCCTCGATGCCCATAAGCGGGATGTAAACTGTGTGGCGGTTCATCCTGAAAATACGCTGTTGGTGAGTGGCAGCAGCGATAACACCGTGAACCTGTGGGATTTGGAGTCTGGTGTTTTAAAGCGATCGCTCATTGGACACTTAGACTGGGTGCGGGCGGTGTGCATTAGTCCCAATGGTCAGCTTTTAGCGAGTACCAGCGATGACCACACGATTAAGCTCTGGAGTTTGCCCAAGGGAACGCTGCTCCACACCCTGACCGGAACACGGGATGGACATCATCGGGCAGTGAACGCGATCGCCTTTAGTCCCGATAGTCGGACGTTGATCAGCGGCAGTGGCGATCGCACCCTCAAGATCTGGCGATATCAGTAAAGCAATCTATCGCTCAACCATGCGCTTGGTGCGGTAGGTGACGTTTGCCCCATCGTTGGATTGTTCCAACACCAATAATGGAGTTGGCTTCGCCTTTTGATCCCAGTGCAGCGACGCAATCCGGTTTTGAATTACGGGTTGCCAGTTGTCCTCTTCTGCC
The DNA here is from genome assembly GCA_015272205.1 of Synechococcales cyanobacterium T60_A2020_003. Lineage (NCBI taxonomy): Bacteria > Bacillati > Cyanobacteriota > Cyanophyceae > Synechococcales > Synechococcales cyanobacterium T60_A2020_003. The sequence continues at coordinate 3,885 of JACYMB010000325.1, forward strand.
TCTGGACTCATAAACTGTTCCAAACAGTCCACGATTTGGCTGACAGTTGCTGATGTCGCCTGGGTGGGCAATTTTGTCATTTTGATCTGAACCCGGAACAGCACGCGCGTCTCCGACTTAGGCTGGTCGTGCAGCCTATACTCGACGTCAAAGATTTCGTCGATTTGTTTACCCCCACTACCCGCAATGCCAACTACACCTGTATTGCCCGCAGGCGCAGCCCGCAACGCCACGGAAATTCGCTCTTTAACCTTAATTTTGAGTTGGTTAATAATCTGGAATCGAAATTGATCCTCATCCATCCGCATTCGCAGATAGTCCAGGTTAAATTCGCGGGAGTGGATTAGGTCAGGATTGCGCTCCATTTTGCTGATGGTTTGCAGAGCTAAGCGCAATTTCTTCTGCAAATCGCGATTTTTCAATTCCTCAAACCGCTTTTCTTTGGCAAGTTTATCAAACTTCAGCTTGCCGTAAACCCCCAGCCCGATGAGTAGAACTGCTAAAACTCCTGTCGAGGTCATCCACAGCTTTGGTGCTCCGGGCAGGTTGCCTGATGGGGATTGAGCCAAGGTGGATGTGGGGTAGAGCGTTGGGGTATTCATGGAATCTACCTACTGTTTGATAGAGCAACTAACGGCGATCGTTCAACCCGAAGGCGTTGGGTCGAACTACTGAAGCACCCGGTTTTCAGGACCAGTGACGAGGGGGGATGGTACATCATACAGGGTGATGCACTCCCTATCCGAGGGGTTTGTGGAAATCCTACGCAGGAGCCATCGCGATCGCGTTCAGCTCAACAATGCATAGAAACGGTGAATATGGTTCAACCTCCATACCGTTGTTCCCGAATCGGCAATTTAAATGTCTATAGTAGTCGAAGGTTGTGTTCAGCCGTGGGTGGGGGCGAACCCCCTACCTGAAGACGCAGCCTTCTCACGGCTGGTCTTAACAAGTGTTACAGCCCGGTACGGTTTCCCCAGGCATCATGTATCAGCAGCCGTTTCCAAATGAATAAAGCATCCATTTAGACTTCGTTTTGACTGTTGACGATGAGCCACACTCCTATCATGCCCCCATCCAGGGTGAAATGGTTCAGCAATTTTGAGGAGAGGGGCTGCAAAGGCACACAGGCGAGGGCTTAGAGAATTTAGTGAATCCAGCGCGATCGCTCCCTGCGGGCATCCAAATGACATAGATAGGGATACTGCGCGTATCGTCCTAACCCACCGGGCCACCAGGGATCGAGGGCCCAGTAGATTTGATCCCCCGTTAACCCTTCGCAATAGAAGTCGATCGCATCGCCTACCCCATGGTGACGTTGGGAGATTCCAGCGACATGCGTATGGTCATCCGTCGGACAATACCAGGTTATGATGCAAAAGGGTCGCCCAATCCGGTTCCTCGCCTCCTGAGCTAGTCGCGCAATTCTCACAATCGCGTCTACAGCATTTTGGTTGGGCGGCATCCGCGTTCCGCCGTGGGTGGCCTCAGCCCAGGTAAAGGTTCCATTGGGAATAATAGCGGCATAGATTTGAATATTATCGGGTGTCCAGCGGCTGGGACGGGGAGGCAAGGGTGTAGCTTGGGGCGGAGGGGCGGCCTCTGGAGAACTGGGGTGCGCCCGCTGCATCCGTTGAACATCGTCTAACAACGATTCCAGAGCGGTCTCCTGATCCTTCAGCTTTCGCCAAAGCTGCACCAAGCGGATCAAGGCTTCCCGTTGGTGGTCTTCTTCGTGATAGGTAATCGGAATTTGTTTCACGAATGCCAGCAGTTCCCGGTCTAAGTGGGCGGCAACGCTTAACAACTGCTCGCGGTTTTCCGGTGCAGTGGAAAGGGACTGCGGATCGATACCAATGGCAGTAAGGGCACTGGCTCGCGAGTCAAGCTGTCGCCAGAGGCGATAGGCTTCGGTGATGGCGTGACGCTGTTCGGCTTTGCGCTGGTACTGCTGGGGAATGCGCTGAACGAAGGCAATCAAAGCCGGATCAATGAGTGCTAGATCGGTTTCGGCAGAGATATTTTTCTGTAAGGAGGCGATCGCCCCTTCGCGGGAATCCAATTGTCGCCAAAGTTGGACTAATCGGATTAGGGCTTCCCGTTGATTGGGATAGCCGCTGTAATGTCGCGCTACGTTTTGGGCAAACAGCATTAAACCGCGATCGACCATGCCCTCGTCTATCGATTCGGTAAGGGGAGTGTGGGGCGGCATCTCGCGCAAAAAGTTGATGGCGATTTGGCGGTTGTCGAACTTGCGCCAGAGGCGAAAGGCTTCCACCACAGCATCCCGCTGTTGCACCAGTCCTTTGTAGTAACGGGGGACTCGTTCCGCAAAGGTGAGCAATGCCCCGTCCAGATAGGCCAGATTTTGGGGCATCGAGACAGCCTGAAAGGATTGGGCAATGTCCTCTAGGTAAGCGGCCTTGAGGGTGTCAAAGTCTGTGGATTCGAGAAGGGCAGCACTGAAGTCGTTGACGTTTGGGGTGTAGCCGTTGGCAATTTCTTGAAGAAAGCGATCGGTGTAGCGTCCCTGATCGGGATCCCAAATATCCGTGCCGCGCCATCCCGTTGCCGTCAACACGCTGGTGAGACTCCGCAGGGTATTGGCAGCGTACTGTACCTGGCCTGAGAAGGTTTTCAAAATATCGGGCGGAATCCGGTTTGCAGGGGAAATCCCCAATCCGGTTTCTTCGTCATTGAGGAATGGCGATTGGTGGGCTGCGTATAGAGCCGCCAAGATAGATTTGTGGATGCCCGTGCGCTCGGCATCGATGAGATAGTAGTAGTTGCGCTGATCGGCTGCAAGTTTTGCCATAGCCACCCCTAGCGTATCAATTTCATTTTCAGGCTACCTAATCACCAAGTGTATGACGTTTATCCCCAAAAGTTTGCAAACAGCGCCAGATTTTGTGGCTCGGTTGTCCGATATCAGCTTAGTCGCTACGGATATGGATGGCACATTGACCTTGGATGGACGGTTTACGATCGCCCTTTTGGAATCCTGGGAACGGTTGCGCCAGGTGGGGGTAGAGGTGCTGATCGTGACGGGGCGATCGGCGGGGTGGGTGAATGGCTTGAGTCATTATTTTCCGATTGTGGGGGCGATCGCTGAGAATGGCGGGTTGTTCTACAAAACGGGTCACGAGCACCCCGATTATCTGGTGGACCTGGAGGACATTTCCACCCATCGCCAGCGTTTACGGGAGATGTTTGATCAGCTTTGTCAAGATTTTCCGAACCTGCGGGAATCGGGAGATAATGCCTTTCGGCTCACGGACTGGACGTTTGATGTGACGGGCTTATCGGATGCGGAGTTGGATCAGTTGGGCGATCGCTGCCGTCAGCAGGGGTGGAGTTTTACCTACAGTACGGTGCAATGCCACATTAAGCCTGCAACCCAGGATAAGGCGGATGGATTGTTGACCGTTCTGGATCGCCATTTTCCTCGCCTAAACCCGGATCAGGTTATTACCGTTGGCGATAGTCCTAACGATGAAAGTTTGTTTGATGCCCGTCGGTTTCCGCTGTCCGTGGGCGTTGCTAATTTGCGGCACTATGGCGATCGCCTCACCCATCATCCCACCGTAATCACCACCGAAGCCGAGGTTAACGGATTTTGTGAATTAGTAGGGGCGATCGTCACCGCTCATACGTCTGGATGACATGGCTTCGATTCTGCACGGGCAGGTTTAGCCGACCGACTTCGGTCAGTATCCCGATTATGGACAAAACCCGCCCCAAATTAGATTATTTCTTTGGATTTCGCTGTCCCGGTAATGCAGGCCGCTCCTGATACGGCATGGGAATATACTGCACCGATGGTCGTCCCATTTGCGGTTGGGGATAGAGATCCATTAGCTTATAAATTTCCAACGGCAGATTCGCCAATACGGGCAAGCCCATTTCCGTGGCTTCCTCAACGGTGATCGGGTAGTCGTGGGTGACAACGCCCGTGGTCAGGCGATCAATGATTTTCTCGATATTTTCTGGTTCGATTTTCTGAACGGGAACGTTATCTTCCAACAGCGTTCGCACAAAGGCTTGAACTTGACGCTGGGCTTTTTGGGCAATGTCAGCCATGACCAAGGTTTGATCGTCAATATCGCTGATGGGTTTATCCTGCACCACCTTAATCAAGCTAGCGGCTGGCAGGCTCCCCAGTTGAGGATCAACAGGCCCCAAGACCGCATTGGGATCCATCACAATTTCATCCGAGGCGAGGGCAAGCATGGTGCCGCCGCTCATGGCGTAGTGGGGAATGAAAACTGTGACTTTTGCTTGGTGACGAATCAGGGCACGGGCAATCTGTTCCGTCGCTAGCACCAACCCACCGGGCGTATGCAAAATCAGATCAATCGGTACATCGGGCGGCGTGAGCCGAATCGCACGCAGAACTTGTTCCGAGTCTTCGATGCTAATGAAGCTGGACACGGGAATGCCGAACAAACTCACCGATTCTTGACGATGAATGAGCAAGATCACCCGACTACCGCGCGATCGCTCAAATTGTTGAATACTGCTGACTCGCTGTGTCTCAATCCGCCGCCGCTGTAAAAACGGCTGTACCGTCGAAATGATCAGAAAGACCCAGAATAAGTCCAAGAAATTGAAATTCATCCCAAGCTACCCAACGGTGACGACAAAGCACTGCTGCTCTTAATATCAGCATGAGTCTGACCCTAAATTCAAATAGCGATACCAAATTTCTGAAGTAGACAATGACGGCTCCAAGGCTGGAATTGCTAATGGTGCAACGTATCTCCAACGCAGACCTGAAGCTTTTCTCCGCGCACAAAACCCAAAATCGATATGAGGGACTGCGCACAGTTTGCCTAGATTCTATGTACGAAAAAATACACTAAAGACGGTTACGAATTCTGCTAAGAGTTTTTAGGCCAACGATCGGGGGGTGGATTAAGAAAAAATACACTAAAGACGGTTACGAATTCTGCTGGGGTCTAGGCATATCTTTTTAATCATTCGGAGAAAATTCTCGATGTCACGACAACAAACGGTTGGAGAACTCAAGGAAAAAACTGGCACAAACCAGTCTGATCGCCTTACGGGTGGAAATCTGAATATCGTTTACGGCTTGAAGGGCGAAGATACCTTAATCTCCAAAAGTGGTTCGTCCCTCGATAACCTCAGTGGAACGGTGCTGGTGGGTGGCAGCAGTGGCGATGTGTACAAGCTGGGTAACCGAGCAATCACCATCATTCTGGACAATGGCGGCTCCAAAGGCGATGGGGCGATCGCCAAAGGTCTGGGTCTAAATTTCGATTCGTCCTACGTGGCTGAACTTGAAGGGAAGCATCTGGTTGCAGGGGATACGGAAAGCGGGCAGGGCGTGCTCCTGCTGAACTGGAAACAAAAGCAGCACCGCATTGAGAACTTCATCCTCGCTGATGGAAAGTTGAGCTATCGGCAGCTCAAAAATAACTACAAAACCTATGGCAACTACCTCGGCAACTATACGCTTGCCAAGATTGAACGGTTGACTGGAGTTGATTTGAGTGCGCTAGGACTATCGTCTTCAAGCCTCGATGCGTCGATTGCCACCATCAGCAAGCGGTCTACCAAACTAGAAAAATCTCGCACGTTTGATGAGGTCATCGGTACAAGCAGAACCGCTCAAGTTGTCGGCACAGTCGAGGACTGGGCAGAACCATCGACCGTAGAGGTTAGCGAAGAACGTTCAGCAGCCCTGTACGCGATCGGAGACTCATCCGGTGATACCGCGACTCAGGGCGAAACCTGTCTCCACGATCTTCTCCCTTGGGCACTGCAAGATCCCTTACTCTGCTATGCGTTACCCGACCCGGGTTTCTAGCCGCGAACTCGCCCTGATTTTTAACGCTCAATCCTGAGTAGTGGGATTGCCCCCATGCAAAAGCGCTCTTTCGACGGACGGCTAAGAGCGCTTTTGCACATGCATGCTCACTGATTGGGACAACGTGACAGCAAAAGCACGCGAAGTGGGTAAGTCCTCGGTAGAATAGGTGAGGCGTTTGAATCGCTTGGGCCAAAACGTCAGCACGATGGCAAGCTACAGGCTAGCCTTAGTTGACGCTTGATATGGGAACTACATAGATAAGGCAGAAACCAAAGCAATGCGTATCTCTCTCAACTGGTTGCGTGAGTACATCGATATCACCCTGTCCCCTGAAGAGTTGGCCGATGCGCTGACGATGGCTGGGTTTGAGGTTGAAGAGATTGAAGACCGTCGAAGTTGGGCGGAAGGCGTGGTGATTGGTCATGTGTTGGAGCGATCGCCCCATCCCAATGCCGATAAGCTCAGCGTGTGTACGGTGGATATTGGTGCGAAAGAATCTTCGACCATCGTTTGCGGTGCGGCTAACGTGCGTGCTGGCATCTATGTTCCGGTCGCTACGTTAGGAACTTATTTGCCCAAAATTGATTTAAAAATTCGTCCGCGCAAGCTGCGGGATGTGCCCTCGGAGGGCATGATCTGTTCCCTGGCGGAAGTCGGTTTGCAAAAAGAGTCCGATGGGATTCACATCTTTACCCAAGACGGATTGAAACCGGGCGAGGATGCGCGTCCCTTCCTGGGTTTGGATGACGTGATTTTGGATCTGACCTCCACCGCCAACCGTGCTGATGTGCTGAGTATGATCGGTGTAGCGCGAGAAGTCGCTGCCATTACGGGCAATTCCCTTCGGTTGCCGGAGATTCCTGAATCCTTTAACTACGGCGACACAGGCAAGCTTTCAATCAGTGTCGATGACTCCAAAGCCTGTCCTATTTATATTGGAACGGCGATCGCCAACGTCACGATTCAGCCCTCCCCGGCGTGGCTGCAGCAACGTCTGGAAGCGGCAGGCACTCGCCCCATTAACAACGTGGTCGATGTCACCAACTATGTGTTGTTGGAGTGGGGACAGCCTCTCCATGCCTTCGATGGCGATCGCCTCCAAGCCTTAGCAGGTAAATCGCCCCTGAAACTGGGGGTGCGGTTGGCGAAATCGGGCGAAACCCTGAAAACCCTAGACGGTCAGGAGCGCAAATTACAGGAACAAAACCTGCTGATTACCGCTAATGATCATCCCGTAGCGCTGGCCGGGGTGATGGGCGGCGAAGATACGGAAGTGTTTGAAGGAACGACGAACTTAATTCTAGAGGCCGCCATCTTTGATTCCGTTGCCATCCGACGCTCGGCACGGGCACAGGGACTCCGCACCGAAGCCTCTGCCCGCTACGAACGAGGGGTCAACCAGGCCGAACTGGAGACGGCTTGCCGACGAGCGCTGCAATTACTAGTAGAACTGGCGGACGGAACCTTAGGAACCCAAGCCGTTGATGATCGACGCACGGCGATCGCCACCACCCAAGCCATCGAACTTCGCCTGGAGCGGGTGAATGAGTTGCTTGGCCCCATTGATCTCAGCAAAGTCCACGGGGCATCAATGACCAGCAGCATGGATGATGCCGATATTGGCGAACTGTCGGTAGCCGATGTGGAGCGAGTGCTGACAGCCTTAGGCTGTCAGATGAAATTCACCGGAGAGGGGGTCTGGGCGGTAACGGTTCCGCCCTACCGCTATCGAGATCTGGAACGAGAAGTGGATCTCATTGAAGAAGTAGCGCGGCTCTACGGCTACAACAACTTCTACGAAACCTTGCCGGATAAAACCGAGCCAGGATTTCTCTCGTTTGAGTATGCGGCATCGCGGAAAGTGCGAACTGCCCTCCAGGCGGTTGGCTTAACGGAACTGATCCACTATTCTCTGGGTAAACCCACGGGCAAGGAAACTGAAATTGCCCTCGCCAATCCGCTTTTAGCGGAATATTCGGCGTTGCGAACCGAACTGCTACCCGGTTTAATCGATGCGTTCCAGTACAACCTAGAGCAAGGCAACGGCGCACTGAATGGCTTTGAGATTGGGCGCATCTTCTGGCGGGATGAGGATGGCTACAACGAAGCGGATATTGTGGCTGGCATCATGGGGGGCGATCGCCGTCAAAGCCGATGGACCACGAGCGGTCAAGAACAGCCCCTCGGTTGGTACGATGCGAAGGGAATTTTGAACGCTGTCTTTGAGCGTTTGGGGCTAACCGTGGAATACCAGCCCGATCGCCGCAATCCCCTTCTCCATCCTGGACGGACGGCCTCGCTCTGGGTTCAAGGAGAGCGCTTAGGAACCTTTGGTCAACTCCATCCTAAAGTCCGCCAAGAGCGAGGTTTGCCGGATGCAGTCTACGCCTTTGAACTGGCTCTAGATGTACTATTCGACCAGCTTGAGCGTGAGGATTTGATCACCCCAATCTTTAAGCCCTTTTCCAGCTATCCGGGCTCCGGTCGAGATATTGCCTTCTATGCCCCGGTCGAAACCTCAGTGGCAGAGCTAGAGCGAGCCATCCGCAAGGCAGGCGGCGCACTCTTGGAAACCGTTGCATTATTCGATGAGTATCGCGGTAAAAATGTACCCGAAGGGAAGCGTAGCCTGGCCTTCCGCTTAGTCTATCGGGCGAGCGATCGCACCCTCACCGATGAGGAAGTCGAAAAGACCCATCAAAAAGTGCGCGATGTCCTCGTCGAAAAATTCGGCGTCGAAACCCGCAGCTAACCCCTTCACCCCTCCACCTCTTCACTTCCCACCCCTTGAACCTCAACGGAGAAAACCCATGCCCAAATACGTCCTCTGGGGCAGCTATTGCGATGATGTCCTCACCAAACGCGAACCTCATCGCCAAGCCCATCTCGACGGTTTAGCGAAGCAAAAAGAGTCGGGTGTACTGCTCACGATTGGCCCCACCAAGGATCTCACCCGTGTTTTTGGACTCTACGACGCCGATAGCGAAGAGGTAGTGCGGGAACTCGTAGAAGGTGATCCCTACTGGAAGCACGGGATCTGGACGGAATACACGATTCAGGAGTGGATTCAGGCGCTTTAGGTCTGACTAAATGAATGGCATAAGGGCGATCGCCCTCTGCAAGTTTTCCGTTTGTGAAATGCTCACGGAAAACTTTTTAATGGCTCGTTTGTTGGGTTTTCGTAAACCCTTTGGCGATCATCTCGGTAGCACGGAGATTGGGGGTAGAGACGCATTCGAAAAGGGCGATCGCACAACTGTAGAATCCGCAAGTCCTGAACGCCCATCAGTCAGTAAAAATCCTTGAACCATACCTAGCTCTAAAATTCTGCTATAGCTGTTGCCAGCTAGCTTAGGACATAGACATTTTGGTAGGGCGGGGCATAGCTAGAACTGGTTCACTACCTTTTCATTCTATCCATCACTTATTAGGCGACCAGTGCCGCGTGTCTCAGATATCGTGTTTTTACGTAGAAATGGTCTGAAATTTTATTGAAAAACTTTATGCTTGGAGTTGCGATTCTTAATGGGGCGGTGGGAATACTAGCTAGTAAGACATAAACCGTAACTCGAACAAAGTTACCTAATATTCTGCTGACAGTTATTAGGGTTTGTATCTTGACTCTAACCATCATGCCGAATGGTCGTCATCCTCCAGTTGCGACTGATTCATACCAAAGAAGTAGATCATGAATCACTGTATTGAAGTTTAGGGGGTATGCGAGGAATGCTATACAGCATCACATAACCGAACGGCTTCTCAACTCTGCCTTTGAACTTCAAGTTTTGAAGAGCCTGGATAAATCAGAATTCAGCATTAGAGGCGAAAACATCAGGAACATCTCTAAAATTAAAGGTTATTTATAACCTAGAGTTACTAATAGATCGGCAGGCAGACCGTTCTCAGTTTTTCGTGCAATAAATCGCCTGGGAGTTTATAACTAAACGCAAAATTAAACTATTGTTTAGAGCTTTACAAAAAGGCGATCGCTGTCCAGAGTTCCACATCGCTCACTGTCAAAAACCATCAGGGAAAATTATCCACGGGAGAACTATTTCATGGCAATTGATATCATGACAAATCTCAACACTGCTACACAACTATCAATGCTTAAATCAAAGTCTGGCTTAGAACTAGTGATCATCGATCCTAGTGTTGAAGACTATGAGGTTTTGATACATAGCTTGATGTCAGACATCAAGGTAATTGTCCTTGACCCTCAGCAGGATGGTGTAGAGCAAATTACACGAATTCTGCATTTCTATCCAGAGATTGGACGGGTACATCTCATTTGTCATGGTTCACCAGCCACCTTATATTTGGGCAATAGCGAACTGAGCTTACAAACACTTCCGACCTACAGGGATACGCTTCAGACTTGGTTCTCTGGCTGCACCACGACTCCTTCCCTGTCTCTCTACGGCTGTAATGTTGCGATGGGGGATGCTGGAACCGAGTTCATCGCGAAACTATATCAACTCACAGGAGCAGAAATCGCTGCATCTGCAACGCCGACCGGACACGCCTCTCTTGGTGGAGATTGGCATCTCCAGGTTCGCACCTCAGCATCCACACCGTCTCTTCCCTTTCATCTCGAACGACTAGAAACCTGGCAAGGTGTACTCATGGCACTCGATGTTAATTTTCAAGAGCTTGACTTCCAAAATCCAACGTTAATTGCCGGAACCGACAAGCAGGTAGGAGCTCAATATCGGTTCTCAAATGTCATCACGATTAATGGCACTGTAGTTGACGCCATCCTAGAAATAAAGGCGATTAGCGCAGGCATGTCTATCGGTACCATTGACGCAGTAGGTTCTGGTACAGGCGCTTCTGATAAAGCATTTCAGCCGGAAATTACAAAGAATACAACCAATACTGCAACGGAAGGATATATAGATTGGCAGTTCAGTTTTGTAGAGTCAGGAACTACCACACCTGTTGAACTACAGAACTTTCAGATGACGGCTCTGGATTTGGATGGAGGCAGTGGTCGTATTGAGTTTATTGAGTTTGGTGGGTTTAGTTCCTACACTGTCAACTCTAATACGGAGTTGCAAGTTACTAACGGAACGCAAGGACGCACGCGATTCAATTCATCCACGAACGGCTACAGTAACCTTGATGCCAATGAAAAGGTACGGGTTACCGCAGAATTTGCTCAAACGGCTCTGAACAGCCCTCCCATTTCAACGTTTAGCTATCGAACAGGATTATTAAAAAACGCCACAAATCGCCAATTTGCTCAAAATTTCAAGGTCTTTACCTATAGCAACGGTGTCACCACAGAAGCACCGCAGGTCACTGGCCTCAGTACCAATGACTCCACCCCAACCATAACAGGTCGAGTCAACTTACCGACTGGCGCTACATTTGAAGTCACAGTCAATGGTGTAACTTACACGGATGGCGATGGCAATTTAACAGTTGACACAGGTAATAAAACCTGGAGCCTGACGGTTCCTGATGCTAACACGCTCTCCTCAGGGTCATACGATGTTGTCGCGAAGATTAGCAACGGTGGCGTTAATCTATTTGACCAAAGCACCAATGAACTGAACGTTGATATTACATCCCCCACCGTTACCGACATCAGCTCCTCAACCACTGATGGCACTTACAGCGTTGGGGATGTCGTCACCATCACCGTCACCTTTGATGAGGTCGTGAATGTCACCGGAACCCCGCAACTGACCCTAGAAACCGGAAGTACCGATCGCACCATTAACTATGTCAGCGGCAGCGGCTCCAACACCCTCACCTTTACCTACACCGTTCAAGCTGGCGATACCACCGCTGACCTCGACTACACCTCCACTACTGCCCTCACCCTCAACGGCGGCACCATCAAGGATGCTGCGGGTAACGATGCGACACTGACCTTACCTAGCCCAGGTGCTAGTGGTTCCTTAGGTGCAAACAAGGCGATCGTCATTGATGGGGTTGCTCCCTCTGCTCCGACAACCCCGAACCTGATCGATGCCAGTGACACCGGAGCATCCAACACCGACAACATCACCAGCGATACCACCCCAACCTTCGACGGCACCGCTGAAGCCAATAGCACCGTTGAAATCTTTGTCGATGGCGTCAGTGTGGGTACCACCACAGCCAACGGTTCTGGCAACTGGAGCTTCACCGCTGGGGCGATCGCCGATGGCAACCACACCATTACAGCCACCGCAACCGATGCGGCTGGCAATACCAGTCCCGACTCCTCAGCCCTCAATATCACTATCGACACGGCCGCCCCATCTGCTCCGGGTACGCCGAACCTCGTCGATGCCAGTGACACCGGAGCATCCAACACCGACAACATCACCAGCGATACCACCCCAACCTTCGACGGCACCGCTGAAGCCAATAGCACCGTTGAAATCTTTGTCGATGGCGTCAGTGTGGGTACCACCACAGCCAACGGTTCTGGCAACTGGAGCTTCACCGCTGGGGCGATCGCCGATGGCAACCACACCATTACAGCCACCGCAACCGATGCGGCTGGCAATACCAGTCCCGACTCCTCAGCCCTCGATATCACCATTGACTCCACACCTCCTGCCGCACCCGTTGTACTGACCACGGGCACTACGAATGACTCAACTCCGACCATCACAGGTACGGCGGAACCGGGCAGCACCGTTGATGTCCTCGTCGATGGGACAAGTGTCGGCACAGCAACGGCAGATGGATCAGGAAACTGGAGCTTTACGCCCTCGAATGCGATCGCCGATGGTACTCATACCATCAGAGCAACAGCAACCGATGCCGCTGGCAACACCAGTGCTTTATCAAACCAGAAAAATATCACCATCGATGCAACGGCTCCCTCTGCTCCGACAACCCCGAACCTGATCGATGCCAGTGACACCGGGACATCCAACACCGACAACATTACCAGCGATACCACCCCAACCTTCGACGGCACCGCTGAAGCCAATAGCACCGTTGAAATCTTTGTCGATGGCGTCAGTGTGGGTACCACCACAGCCAACGGTTCTGGCAACTGGAGCTTCACCGCTGGGGCGATCGCCGATGGTGACCATGTGATTACCACCACGGCAACCGATGCCGCTGGCAATACCAGTCCTGTCTCATCAGCCCTCGATATCACCATTGACACAACTGTACCTGTAGTCGGAATTGATCCCGTTAAGACGAACGACAGCTCACCTCAGATAGCTGGAACTATTGACAACCCCAATGCAGAGGTCAGCGTGATTCTGGATGGTGTAACCTACCCTGCAACCAACAACGGTGATGGCACATGGACTATCCCGCAGGGAACCATTACCAAACTCCCCGCAGGTGAATATGACCTCAAGGTTGTAGCCACCAGTCTAGCTGGAAATGAGGGTACCTTAGACACCGCAACGTCGCCCATCGGTAGTGAGAAGCCACTCATTATTGACACCACTGCGCCAGAAGGCAACGTCAAAATTTCTGCGACGGATGAAGACTTGGGAAGTATCAAGATCCGCTTTGATGAACCTGTTCAGAACTTAGATCCATCTGACCTCACATTAGTAGTTGATGGTAAGCCTATCGATCTATCGGGCGCAACCCTGACAACCAATGATGGCATTACCTGGAAACTGACTGGGATCGACAAAGACCTATTGTCACAACCAGGGACATATACGATCGCCCTCAAAGACAGTAACGACGTCACCGACTCGGCTGGCAACCCGTTGAAGACCTCTGTTTCCGGTTCATGGACAATCACAGCACAGCATATCTGTGAGTTTGCAAAAGCTCATTCTCCCATTACCTTTGCTGAACCTCCCGCATTTCTCAAAGCAAAGGATATGGTGATTAAGAATCGTCTGCCTGGAACCCCCGCAGACGAAAGGCTCAAAGGAAGCAAGCAATCAGATAGTGTCCTCAGTGGCAAAGGTGACGATTCAGTTCGCACAGGTAAGGGCAATGATTTAGTTAAAGCTGGGGGTGGCAATGACAAAGTTAATGGCGATGGGGGAGATGATTTGCTCTCGGGTCGGACTGGTGCTGACATTCTCAAGGGAGGCGACGGCAACGACTCTCTAATTGGTGGTCGCGACAACGATATCATGGATGGCGGCAGAGGCAACGACTCGATGTCTGGACGGGGCGGCAACGACCGCTTATTAGGATATCAAGGGAATGACTTCATACAGGGAAATAGGGGCAACGACTTCATGGATGGTGGACAACGGAGCGATCGCCTCAAAGCAGGTGGTGGCAACGATCGCCTCTTGGGTCGTGGTGGTAACGACTTCCTGAGTGCTGCAGGCGGCGACGACAAACTCAACGGAGGGAACAAGCGAGATTACTTGCTTGGGAAGAACGGTAATGATGTCCTCCGTGGAGATAAGGGAGGTGACATCCTGTGGGGAGGGAAAGGTGACGATCTGCTCAGTGGGGGTAAAGGCCGTGATGTCTTCTTCTACAAGACCCTGAAAGAAGGTGAGGACAAGATCAAAGGCTTTAGCGTCAAGGACGACTTGTTTGATATGCGAAAAGTTTTTGCAGGTAAGGCCTTCAAAGGACTGGATCTACACACGACGTTTGAACCATTGGTTCAACGGGTTCAAGTTGGCTCAAATGCCGAGATTCAGGTAGACAAGAATGGAATGAAGCCTGGCGAGAAGTTCATCACCATCGCAACGTTGATTGATACCGATGCGAGCACGATCACATGCCACAGCTTTATCGTTGAGTAGGACATAGCCTAGGCGATTGCCCAAACGCAAAAGGGATGCATGAGAAATTTCTCTACATCCCTTTTTTCATGCCATTTATAGCGCTAGCCATATCAGTTAGGACATTGGGGTGGGGCGGCGAAGCCACCCCACCCCAATGTCCATGTCCCAAGCTAGCTGGCAACAGCTAGAATACCGATTCCAAGCAAAATGCTGTTAATCTGCAACCGCTTCGCGCTCGCGTTCAACCATTTTGAGGGTTTTAATCACATCAGTAGGTAGCCTGTGCTGAATCAGGGTGCCACCCTGCTGTTCTAGAAACTCAATTACAAGGGCTACTTCATCCAGTTCTGCCAGTAAAACTAGGGCGGAACTGCCGGAATCCAAAGAGTTACCCAGTTTTTTGAGGGCGGAATCGGGAAACCCTAGGTCCACCATACTGACAAACGGTAAACTGCCTGCGGCGGCTCCGGCGGCGGCTCCGGCGGCCATGGCCAACGGCCCAAACAGCACCGAAAGAATAGCACCCGACAATAGCCCAATGGTCGCACCTTGCTTGACGGCAGCGTCTTCATTCGTTTCATGGAAGGAGAACTTGCCCTTTTCGTCTTTTTTCAGAACGGCGATGTTGCCCAGTTTGATGGCATCAAGTTCTTCATCGTATTTTTGGAGAGCGCTTTTAACCTGCTCTGCTTTTTCCGATCCTACAAACGCACAAACGACAAGTTCCATAGCATTCACCTCTGCTATTCCGGCTCAACTATAGCGAAGAGTTTGCGGGGAGGGGCGAGTCCGATCGTATTTTTTAAGGCTTGTGTCACGCAATGATAACCTGTGCTCCTGTTCCGATCACGGGAGGCGGTCAATCTCTCGCAAGGCCTCTCGATAGCGATCGGGCTGATTTCGGGTGAGAAAGGAATCGGCGGCGGATTGAAAATCGGATTTTGCCCCTTCAATATCGCCAAGCTGCGATCGCAAAATTGCGCGTCCATAATAGGCTTCAGGGTCTTCTGGCTGGAGCACAATAGCTTGGTTGAAATCATCCAAGGCCGCTTCAGGGTCACCCGTTCCCATCCGCAGTTCCCCCCGACGCCGATACACGAGCCCATCCCTGGGATTCGCGTCCAGGGCTTGGGTGTAGTTGTACTCGGCAGCCGGATAGGCTCCAATCATGCGATAGGCTTCTGCGCGTCCCCGATAGGCTTCGGCATCGTCTGGATCTTGGATGAGGGCGCGATCGTAATCCTGGATTGCACCTGCATGATCACCAAGACGGGTGCGGAGGGCGGCGCGGGCTTTGTAAACGTCCGCAGTGGGCGATCGCGTCAATGCCTGGTTTAGATCAGCCAAAGCATCTTCTGCTGACTCACCGACCATTAGCCGCACAAATCCCCGATAGACATAGGCATCGACATAGTCGGAATTTTCGCGGAGCGCATCGTTAAGTTCTGCCAATGCCTCGTCATAGTTTCCTACCTCTGCCAGCGAGACCGCACGGGTATAGGCCGCAATCGCCGGATCGACTTGGGCGATCGCCACAGAAACCGTAGGATTCAGACTATTAACAAAAAGCAGGGTTCCGGTCAGCCCCAGGATCCGCAACCCTAGCTTTACCGATCGAAGTCCGGGCATTGTCATTTTGTCTCCCACGTTCACGCCACCGAGAGGATTCTACAGCACCTCGTCCAAGGCTTGAATGAGACGATCCACCTCCTCCAAGGTGTTGTAATGCACTAAACTAACGCGCACCACTCCCCCTTGCTCCGCCAATCCCAGGTCTTCAATCATCCGCTTGGCGTAGAAATCTCCCCAGCGGATGGCGATTTGATGGGTATCCACATGGGTCGGAATGTCCTGGCTATGGCGTTCCTCCACGACGAACGAGATCGTAGGAATGCGCTGACTGGAGTTGGGAGTGGGAATACCGAGCACTCTCACCGTCGATTTCGTCGCCAGGTAGGAGAGGAGGCGATCGCCCAAGGCTTGTTCATGCTCAGTAATCAGCGAAAACGCCTGCTGAAGCTGCCCTCGCCAGTCTGGAGCGGTTTGGTCGGCAAAGTGGGCGTGAGCCAGCTTGCTGAAATAGTCTTGCAGTCCTAGCAAGCTGTAGGTCAGTTCAAAGTTGACATTTCCGGGCTGGAATTTGTAGGGAAGCGTCGCATCTGAAATGAAATAGTGGTTGAAGCCAGGGAGTGCTAGCAATAAATCCCGCTTGCCGTAGAGCAGGGACTGGTGGGGCGCAAATACTTTGTACAGGCTGAGTACGTAAAAATCAACGTCGAACGCTTGAACGTCAATTAACCGATGGGGCGCATAGGCCACACCGTCTACGCAGATTAAGGCGTTGTGTTGATGCACCCGTTGGGCGATCGCCCCAATCGGATTCACCGTACCCAACACATTAGACACATGGGTAACGGCCACCAGGCGGGTGCGCGGCGTGCAGAGAGCATCTAAATCCGCCAAGTCAAGTTCCAGGGTATCCGGGCGAATCCGCCAGAATTTGATGACGATACCAAACCGTTCAAGCTGCGTCCATGCACCAATGTTCGCTTCGTGATCACAGTTGGTGACAATCACTTCATCGCCCGGTTGCCAAGTTTGCACCAAGCACCAAGCTAGAATTCTGAGCATCAGCGTCGTGGACGCCCCCAGCACCACCTCCGAGGCAGAGGCCGCACCCATAAAATCCGCCATCGCTTGAGTTGCCGCCGCGACGCGATCGCCCGCCAGTTTTGAAACCTCGTAGGATGCGCCATGCTGCACGTTGGAGGTTAGGAGATACTGCTGCAAGCGATCGACCACGGGTTTAGGGACTTGGGCACCTCCGGCGTTATCCATAAATACCCAGTCCCCGGCAAGGGAAGGAAACTGTTGACGCACAAACGCGAGATCGAGAGAGGTCATGGGCAATCAAAGGGGTAAGGGGCAATATTAGGACTGAAAAAATGTCCAAGACAGATTTAGCAGGATTCGGTAGGTTTAAGATTGAGACCTGGAGATGAATAGAGTCTGTTGCTGAAGATACGGAGTCGCCCACCGCATTGCCAGTGATCGCATAGATCCAAGCGCTTTGGAACCCAGGATGACTCACTGCCCATCGTTTGAACCTTGTAGGAAACTCTACCAGAAGGCCAGACTGTATGAATACAAAGGCCATTGAGCATGTCAAATTTTGGCGAGATCCGGATTTACAAGATGTGGAACTGCTCCGCGCAACCTATGTGACCCACGCATTTTCGCGCCATACCCACGAGGGCTATGCCATCGGCGTGATTGAATCAGGGGTGGAGGCGTTTACTTACCGAGGTGAAAACCATGCCGCCCCCCAAGCCGCATTGTCGTGATTCATCCCGGTGAAGTGCACACAGGTCAGGCCGGTGTGCCCGAAGGGTGGAGCTATCGAATGCTGTATCCTCCGGTGGAACTGGTGCAGCAGGCGATCGCTGAAGATGTTACCAGCCTGCAATCGACTCAAGAGCTATCCTGGGTTCCCTACTTTGAACAGCCTGTTATTCACGATCCAGAACTGGCGCGATCGCTCCACCAACTGCACCACAGCTTAGAAATGGCTGAAACCACTCTGGAACGGGAATCGAAAATGCTGTGGACTCTCAACTAGCTTGTGCGTCGCCATGGCGAGTATCGTCCTTTGCAATGCAGGCAAACTATTGAAGCAGATGCGATCGCCCTCGCTCAGGAATACTTAGACATTCACTACGCCCAAAACATTTCGCTGGAGGAGTGGGCTGCCGTTGTGCAGTTGAAACCACTCCGATTGTTGCGGGCGTTCCCAAAAAAATCTGGGACTTCCGCCGCATCGCTACCTGATCCAAACGCGAGTCGGACGGGCGAAAACGTTGCTGTCCCAAGGACGGGCGATCGCCGATATCGCCTTTGAAACGGGACTTACCGATCAAAGCCACCTCAACCGTCACTTCAAACGTCTAGTTGGTGTAGCGCCCGGACAGTATGCCTCTGGACATCTTTAAGCATGGTATGGGCAATCTGAAGCCCGTATTTCAGGAAGAAGCCTTTGCCAAGACTGCTTCGGCTAACATCGGCACTAAATGATACTTTGGATGCTGCAAAACGGGGGTTCGGGGTTTGGGTGGCACAAACTCTCCGCTGTTGGTTTCTACAGCAACAACCCAACGACCTGTAGTCGGGTCTCGGTAACTCATAAACGGATTGGGTTTCAAAGGCTTCTTTGAAATTTTTGGCATACGGATTTAGGCTTGCTAAGTCGTCCAAAAACTCGTGATCCGAGTCGGAAATTCGGTTTTCAGTCTATTGAAAGTTCTGCTGTGCTACGTCCTAATCCTGAGCGGCGTTCGTTTGAAAGAGAGCCGATGCACACTGGTTAACGTCAAGGATGCGCTTCACTCTGATGTAGATGATTACGGATCAGCACACCCTCGCTCGTGGACTTTACGAGAATCAGGCTTCGGAGATTCCCAACCTTTCAGAGTCCGGGACAGCACTTATGCAACTAATAAGCAAAAGTCACTGAACTAAGACAATCTTGGCCTGCATCCCGCGTTCGAGCAAGCTCATTTTTGTGGAGTTTCCATAAAGCTTCATGAAGCCCCTATAAAAAATCGTTTTTCCGCAAGAGAAACTTAAATATAATTACGCAATTTAATAAACAAAAATATACATTAGATCAGCGTTAACACGTAAACAATCCGCCCTAGCTTTCGTTGAGGTGTTGAGCGATCGCAGTCCGGAGAAGGAGAATCCCTTGGGACGCTGTTGAAAAATCATCCAAGACGAGCGATCGCCCGTTTTAGTAGGCTAGACTCGTTACTCTCCATTTGTCACTCTATGACTAGCCCCAACGTCATGCCTTCGGCGTCTCGTTCCACCCCCTACCACGAGTTTTGGGCAGGGGCGCGTGCGATTGTTCCGCTGGTCATCGGCGCGATTCCCTTTGGGCTAATTTTTGGCACCTTGGCCGCCAGTAGCGGTCTTTCCTTATTAAGTCTTTGGAGCTAGGGTGAATTTGTCTATGTCCTCTGCCTATAGTGAAGTGTTTGTGGCGATCGCCGCTGTGGATCTTGCGCCAGTGGTTCAGTTTTATGAAACCGTTTTTGCCTGCACACCCATCGTTCAGGGCGATCGCTACACCGAATTTCAGCTCGGTACGCTGCGTCTGGGAATCTTCAAACCTGCTACCAGCAACGAAGCCGAGTTTCCCGCCCGAACCAACAGTCTTAGCCTGTGCGTAGAGGTTGACGATCTAGGTGCGTTTATCGAACGATTGCGATCGCTCAACATTCCTGTACCTGGCTCGATTACCACCGCATCCCACGGTCGGGAAATCTATATTTATGATCCGTTGGGCGATCGCCTAATTCTGCATGAGCAGACCAAAGTAGGACATAACTAGCGAATCGGTCATGTCGATGCCGGACTTGACCCCATGAATTCGTCTCTAGAAACACCCACCCAACCGCTAAAATGGGGAATGCAAAACGCACCAAGAGTCTGAAGAATATGTCTGTCCGCGTTCGCATCGCACCTAGCCCCACCGGAAAACTCCACATCGGAACGGCCCGTACTGCCGTGTTTAACTGGCTGTTTGCCCGTCATCATGGCGGCACCTTTGTTCTGCGGATTGAAGATACAGACTTAGAGCGATCGCGCCCCGAATACACCCAAAACATCCTCGACGGCTTAACCTGGCTGGGGTTGAATTGGGATGAAGGCCCAGAGTTTCAAACTCAGCGCACCAACCTCTATCGCCAGAAAATTCAAGAACTACTCGATAAAGGCTTGGCCTATCGCGCCTACGACACCCCCGAAGAACTGGATGCCATGCGCGAAGCCCAAAAAGCCCGCAATGAGGCTCCTCGCTACGACAACCGCCACCGAAATCTCACCCCTGAACAGGAGCAGGCGTTTATTGCCGAAGGTCGCCAGCCTGTGATCCGGTTCAAAATCGACGACGATCGCGACATCACCTGGAATGACATGGTGCGGGGGAAGGTGTCCTGGAAGGGGCGTGATCTCGGCGGGGACATGGTGATTGCCCGTGCCGCTAGGGCCACCGAGATGGGTCAACCCCTCTATAACTTTGTGGTGGTGGTGGATGACATTGACATGGGCATGACCCACATCATCCGCGGCGAAGACCACATCGGCAATACACCCAAGCAAATTTTGCTCTACGAAGCTCTAGGAGCGACTGTCCCTGAATTCGGCCACACGCCATTGATTCTGAATCAGGCAGGCGCAAAGCTTTCTAAGCGGGATGGCGTGACTTCTATCTGGGACTTCAAGGCGATGGGCTATACCCCAGAAGCGATCGCCAACTATATGACCTTGCTGGGTTGGTCGCCTGTGGAGGGAATGGATGAAATCTTCACCTTAGACGAAGCGGCAAAGGTCTTTTCCTTCGATCGCGTCAACAAGGCAGGCGCAAAGTTTGACTGGGATAAGCTGAATTGGATCAATAGCCAGTACCTCCACGCCATGCCATCGGAAACGTTGCTGGATCTGCTAATTCCCTACTGGCAGGAAGCGGGATATACGTTTGATCCAGAGGGCGATCGCCCTTGGCTACTCCAGCTCACCACCCTGATTGGTCAAAGCCTCACCCGCTTAGATGAAGCTGCGCCCATGACGGAATATCTCTTTAAAGCCGATATCCCCATCACTGCTGCTGCTGCTGCCCATCTCCAACAAGAGGGGATTAAGGCGGTGCTGCAAGCCGTTTTGGACGAACTCAAGGCGGAATCAGCTCCTTTAACTGAAGACAGTGCTAAAGAGATTGTGAACCGCGCAACCAAGGCTACCGGAGTCAAGAAAGGCTTGGTGATGAAGTCCCTCCGAGCTGGACTCACGCGATCGCTCCAAGGCCCAGACCTCGTACAATCCTGGATTCTGTTGAACCATCATCACCTGGATCAGGCACGGCTAGAGCAAGCGATCGCGATCGCCCATTAAGTTCGCCTGCAACGGGGCGATCGCTCAACACCAGACAGCACAAACGGTCTGACGATCGAGCTTTAAATTGCTAGGATGCAGGGGAACACGGCCTACCGCCATCGTCCTGAAGATGGTGGACAGATCGCGAATCGGTGAGTCCGGTGGAGGTGGATTGACGTTTTAGCGATAAATGATTAAGCTAATCCTAAATTGAGATTGCTTTTCAATAACAAAAGGTTGTCGCTTGATTACGGGTGTTGAGGAGACCTGATTAGTTTGATGTCACGCATTCACCGTACTGCGATCTTTCGGAGAAGAGAACGCCATGCGTTGAGTCCTAAGCTTTGAACATCAAAATACGATGCCCTAGTTTTCGTTGGGTTGATCCCTAATCACGCTGCCGCGCTCTCACAAACAACTCATTGGTTAAAACAGCCCTTCGGATCCCAAGACTGCAGAGCACGGGGCTTCCCACCGTGCGAGCCATCCTACCTAAGCGCTACTACCGCTTAGGGGAGTGCCTCCGTCCAATATCTGATGCGATGTCTGTAACTTCGACGGAGTTAAATCATGACAGTAGGTACAGTCGTACCCCCCAATCGTCCATCCCACCGTGGGGAGATGTCTCCACTGGCTTTGGCGGTAGATGACAATCACGACAATTTACTCGTTCTTGAATACACGCTGAGCTCGTTAGGGTTTCGCTTTATCGGCACAGTTGACGCGATCGCAGGACTAGCCCTAGTCAAGCAACACCACCCTGATCTCATCCTTCTTGATATCATGTTGCCCGGTATTGATGGGTTTGAGTTGGCGGCCATGATTCGCAGCGATCCATCCCTGCGCTACGTTCCGGTCATTGCCGTAACTGGACTCGCTAGCGACGAAGATCGCGATCGCATTCTCCGATCCGGGTTTACCGATTACATCCGTAAGCCATTCATGCTAGACGATTTGGAAGCGATCATTCATCGTCATATTCAAGTGCCGACCTGGCCAGATGGGGGAGAATGGCTACCGGAGGGGTAGTCGCTACCGAGTCCGATAGAATAGCCACAATACTAGTGCGCTCTGTTTTGATTTGGGTCGTCGTCAACAGATCAACAATTCGTACTTGGGTCAGGGCTTCAATAATCTGGTGTAGATGTAACCGCAAACTATGATCGAGGGCATTGCGAACCTGTTCGGCAAAATCTGCGCGCCCACTGGATACCAACAATTGTTCCGGTTGGGTCACGGCGTTGTCCAATACAACCATCAACTTATTACCAAAAATATGGCAAGCGACTTCCACCCTAGAGTGTCCGAGTTGATGAACATACCATCGCTGAATTTGATCTGCGATGCGCTGCTGGAGCGTTTCAACATTCAATTTATTGTACCTGGTCACCGCAATAAGAATTGTTAATGAGAATGGCTGAAGCAGCTACATT
>JACYMB010000326.1 GCA_015272205.1 Synechococcales cyanobacterium T60_A2020_003
ACTGAAGGAAACGCCTTATTCTCAATACGGTGTGCTTCTTGCTGTGACCAATTACGAGCAAAATAATGCCGTGCGATAGCTTGTAGATGTGAATTTGATGCCCGACAAACTGAAATTCAAAAAATTCAAAGTCAGCGGGAGTTGTTTCAATGACTTGCTGAATGCCCAACGCCAGCGTCTCCTTTTGTTGAAAGTTGAGGGCTTGGTCAATCCCAAAGAAATAGGGCCGCGATCGCCCATCCATCAGGGCAATGCCAGCAATTCCTGGTAAATTCAGAAAGTCTTGGACAACCTCCTTATTCATACATCCAGTACTCTTGATGATTCAACCGTTACATTTAGACATAATCTACGAAACTTAATAATCCTTGATCCCTGAATAGGCCAAAACAGCGATAGTATCAACGCGAAACTCGCTACCATTCATGATGATCGATCCGGTATTGTGTTGAGGACACTGATTTTAAGCACGCCTGTTTCATAGTTCTGTAACGTATAAAGGTGTGGATGAGTGGCAATCGACCATCGTTCCCGTTATTGTTCTTGGCAAATACCAACTGTTCTCTTGCAGGTTTAGCAGTCATGTCCGACCTTCCTTTCACCCTTGACCAACTGCGAATTTTGAAGGCAATTGCCCAGGAGGGAAGCTTCAAGCGAGCCGCAGATAGTCTTTACGTTTCGCAACCTGCGGTGAGTCTACAGGTTCAAAACTTGGAGCGACAGTTGGATGTTCCCCTTTTTGACCGAGGCGGTCGTCGCGCTCAGTTGACTGAGGCGGGGCATTTACTGCTCAGTTACGGCGATCGCATTTTGAGCCTATGCCAGGAAACCTGTCGCGCCATTGAAGACTTGCAGAATTTACAGGGAGGCACCCTCATTGTAGGCGCAAGCCAAACAACGGGAACGTACCTACTACCCCGGATGATTGGCCGTTTTCGTCAGCGCTATCCGGATGTTGCGGTACAGCTCCATGTCCATTCAACGCGCCGAACAGCGTGGAGCGTTGCGAACGGACAAGTTGATCTTGCCATTATCGGCGGGGAAGTTCCTCCAGAATTACAGGACTCTTTAGAAATTATTCCCTACGCAGAAGACGAACTCGCACTTATCCTGCCAGTTTCTCATTCCTTAGCCCGCCTGGGTACGGTTCAGAAGGATGATTTGTACAAGCTCCAGTTCATTACTCTAGACTCCCAGTCCACGATCCGTAAGGTTATTGATCAAGTTTTGACCCGATGCGGAATTGAAACCCGCCGATTGAAAATTGAAATGGAGCTAAATTCCATTGAAGCGATTAAAAATGCCGTCCAAGCTGGCCTAGGTGCGGCGTTTGTGTCTATCTCAGCCATCGAGAAAGAGCTTCAGATGGGGGTCTTACACCGGGCAAAAATTAATGATGTGGTTGTAAATCGGACGCTATCCGTGATCTACAACCCCAATCGTTACCGATCCAAGGCCGCAGAAGCGTTTAATCAAGAAATTTTGCCGCAGTTTGCCACCCATGTTCCCATCCCACCAGACTCAGAGGCTAATTCTTCGAAGGCAGAGGATACATCATTGACCGCAGATTCCAAAGTGGATGTTTTAGAATTTGCAGAGACATCCTCTCTTGAAATCACCTCTCAACCTGGTGGAAGCTAATCCTGATCTGTTATGCAAACACACTGCACTCGTCCTGGCTGTCCCCGTCCAATCAACCAGTTCACCGATTTGGATGACAACGCAACCCTGAAGACTGTGCAGCAAAAATATTGCACCACCTGTGGAATGCCCCAAATCCTGATCGGACGCTATATTCCGACCCGTTTACTTGGGCAAGGAGGATTTGGAGCCGCCTATCTCGCGATTGACCGCTATACGCCAGCCATGCGGAAGTGTGTGGTCAAACTGTTTCAGCCATCGGGTAACCTCAATCCTGACCAGATGCGGGTGGCTCAAGAGTTGTTTGAACGAGAGGGAGAAGTGCTGGAAAAGCTGGGCAATCGCCATCCTCAGATTCCGGATTTACTAGCATTTTTTCCATTAATGGTTCCCAGTCAACGTCGGGGCGCACCCGATGACCAGTTTTTTTATCTGGTTCAAGAATTTATTGATGGTCAGGATCTCGAACATGAGCAGGCTCAAAAAGGGGCATTCTCCCAAAGCGAGGTTTTAGAAGTCCTGATTGAAGTGTTGAAAATTCTGCGCTTTGTCCACGATAACGGGTCTATCCATCGCGACATTAAACCCTCCAACATCATGCGCGATCGCAACGGAGTGCTACACCTGCTGGATTTTGGTGCCGTCAAGCAAATTGCTGCCGGAGCCGGACAGCCGGCCCAATCGTCCACAGGTATTTATTCAATGGGCTTTGCGCCTCCAGAACAGATGGCAGGCAACATCGTCTATCCCGCCACTGACCTTTATGCCCTAGCCGTGACCTGCATTACGCTGTTGACGGGGAAGCAACCGAACGAACTCTTTGATCCCTACAGTAACACCTGGAATTGGCGTGCCTATGCCCAGGTTAGCGATTGGCTGGAGGCGATTTTGAATCGGATGTTGCTGGCAACGCCAAGCCAACGGTTTCAGTCTGCGGATGAGGTGATTGAAGCCCTTCGACTGGCCGCCCAAACCAAGACTCCTGCTTCATCGTCCCCGCCGCCGCCTTCGCGGTTTGGAGTTAACCCAACACCTTCAGCCCCCTCTGCCGCCGCCGCTGCCCCCTCCCCCCCTCCCCTTCAGTCGCAACCATCCGCTGCACCGCCCATTACACCCACGCCTGCCGCTGCTGCAGTCCCCGCACCACCGAAACCTGCATCGCCCGTTCCCGCGGCCAAAGCGGCTCCTCCAGCTCCAGTGGTGTCCCGTTCAACCGTAGATTTATTGCTCAATGCGGCGTTTACGGGGTTTGAGGGGGGGCTGTTGGCGATCGCCCTTGCCAGCTTTGGGCTGACAGTTCTAGCCGGATCGGGTGCATGGCTTGGGGCGATCGCCATTTTGATTGTGCTGCAAAGACAGCGAGTTATTGAACGGTGGAAGTCGTTGATCATTGTGGCCATTACGCTAGCTGTCGTTTTGCTGGTGCCGCCATTGCACAGTGTTGCAGGGACGCTGATTGCTGAAAGTCCCCGCGTGGCCGTGGTGGTGATTGCGGGGCTGACGGCGGGTCTGGCGATCGCCGGAACAACGGTTTTCCGTCTGATTTATAAAATCCTGTCCGCTCTGCTATAGTCGCAACAAGAAATTCTGATGAGGTACGATTCAAAATGCAAATTTCCCAAGGCAAAATTCCCTGGGCGATATTAATTGTTTTTGGTATTGCAGCGTTTTTAGGGGCGTTAGTAACCAGCTATGCCTACCATCGGTTCAACGTCTGGATTGCTGACGGGCAGTGGTGTACTGAATTTACGCCAAGCGGACGAGTGGAACGCCACTATGGATCAATGTGTGACGCTGTTGACTAATTCTCCTCTACCACACCCAGCAACCTACCTCCATTGGATCAAGCCTACCACTGTGCTGCATTGCGGTAGTGAATGGCTGTTTTAGCTGTTTAAAGAATTGTGGGCAGGTGCATCTAAAATTCTTTGTTATCCTGGGGCGATCGCATTTACTCTACACTCTAGGCACCAAAAGACTCATACCGTAATCATGACCATAGATCTAGCGTTGTCTGATAGTCAATGACTATAATTTGAGTAATCTGAGGGGTCATCCATTCGAAGCGGTCTCAGACCGAAAAGCTCGTTATGGGCTGTTCGCCGCGTGAAGCCTACTCATACCGCTGGGGGAATTTTATGGGTCGCCAAGATGATTTAGATCGAATGCGTCAGCTTTGCCGTGTTCCAGCCCAGAATGCGGCTTCCATTGCCGATACCCAACCGACATCCAAACCGATTCAGCCTGCTGCGCCCCACCGCGTACCCAGCAAAAAAAAGACAAGGTTCACAACCTGGATGCTGCTGCTGATCAGCGTTGCCCTCCTCGTAATTCTGACCCACCGTTCGCCGTCGGTATGGGATCCCCGCATGATCTTTACCGCATCATCTGAGCTTGACCAATCGGAAGCGCAACCTGGTGATCACATTTTGAATCTCGTGGTAACCCAAGGATGGAATCATAACCACATGGGGATTGACGTGGCCTTACCCAACGGGCAGGACTCAACGGGCATCCCCGTCTATGCGATTGGCAATCCAGGGGCAGAAGTTAAGATTACCTGCTGGTTTGATCCCATTGGGGGCAATAATGTTTCGACCTATTCAGACGGTCAGGAATTTGCCTTTGATTACGCCCATTTGGATTCCTCCGTCTGTGCGCCTAGGGGAACGGCAACGGTGATGGCGGGGGACGAAGTTGGCACCATTGGCAATACCGGAGCCGGAACAACAGGCCCTCATCTCCATTTTCAGCAGCGGAAACATGGAACCGAAAACCCAGTTACGGGCGAACATGTGCCGGGGTGGAAAGGATTTATTGAGCAAGCCCTTGAGCCAAAGGCATCGGTTGAGAACGGAGAGGTCATAGAACCAGAGGTTTTAATCACACCATCAGACGAGCCATTGCAAAGTCCCGATCTTTCACCGCGATCGCCCCAATCTCCTGATAATTTCCAGGAGCAACCCGGTTTCAATGCACCGATTGCCCCTCCCACCGCTCCTGAGCAAGACTCTTCGCCTAGCGTCAGGCGATCGCCTAATGTCTATCCCCCAATTTAATTCTTCAGAGTCGAGCGATCGCCAGGATATTCAGAGGGTATATGCATTAAAACAGCGGCAGGGCAAAGTTAATGCCAAGGCCAAAAACGCCGCTATTGAAGTTAATATCCGAGCGAGTAGAGTCGCCAAAACTAAACCCGCCATAGGCACTCAGTTGGGTTCTGGAGGTTAGGTCGTAGATTACTGAAGCGGTAACTTGGTTGTAAAAATCATCTCTGTCGTCCTCGGTAAAGACGGTCCACGACACCCGATAATCCAGGGCCACATCTAAATCTGGAGTCACGTCATACGCTAAGCCCA
>JACYMB010000327.1 GCA_015272205.1 Synechococcales cyanobacterium T60_A2020_003
ACTGTTTTTCCTTCGGGAAACAGATGCCTTAGTTCTGTTTCCGGGCGGATTTGGCACGCAGGATGAAGTGTTTGAGTGTTTAACCCTCATCCAAACTGGAAAATCGACGCTGGTTCCCATTGTTTTGGTGGAACAACCTGGTGGCAGCTACTGGAAGAGCTGGGATCGCCATATTCGTGACCACTTGCTGGGGGCAGGACTGATTAGTCCGGAGGATTTGAGTCTTTACCAAATCACCTACGATAATGCCGAAGCCTGTCGGATGGTGACCAGCTTTTACCGGGTGTATCACTCCAGCCGCTATGTCGGCGATCGCCTCGTGTTGCGGCTCAAATCCGAGCTATCCGATGCCCATATGGACTACCTGAATGAAACCTTCAGCGACATTTTGGTGAAGGGCAAAATTGAAAAAAGTGGCCCTGTTGTGCAGGAACTAGATCCAGAACTGGCTTCTCTCCACCGCATTGTGCTGTACTTTAACCAACGGGATTTAGGGCGCTTGCGTCAGATGATTCAGGTGATCAACGAGTTAGAGCAAGACTCTCCAGCGGCAACCCATCCAGAGCAGCGCTAGGCGTGAAGCACTGTCTGACCCACGGTCATTGTGAAGTTTTGTCGCTATGCTGAAGAGGAGTGATCCATGCAGGGAGGTATGCGCCATGACTGAACAAGCCCGTCGAATTTATATCTTGGGTGGTGGTTTTGGAGGACTATATACGGCGCTAGCCCTGAGCCGCTTGCCGTGGTCTTCGAACCTCAAGCCTGAGATTGTGCTGGTCGATCAGCGCGATCGCTTTTTATTCTCGCCCCTCCTGTACGAGTTGCTGACGGGCGAGTTGCAGACCTGGGAAATTGCGCCGCCGTTTAGTGAACTTTTGGCAGGTACATCGATTAAGTTTCAACAAGGTGCGGTGAGCACCATTGATGTGCAGCACAATACCGTGATTTTCCAGGACGGGATGCCGCAGTCCTATGATCGCCTAGTGCTGGCCTTGGGCGGTGACACGCCTTCGACAACGATTCCTGGCGTACATGAGTATGCGCTGCCGTTTCGGACAGTGCAGGATGCCTATCAGCTTGAAGAAAAGCTGCGCCAGTTTGAAGTATCTCCCTCGGATAAGATTCGGGTGGCGATCGTAGGCGGCGGCTACAGCGGTGTGGAGTTGGCCTGTAAGTTGGCGGATCGCCTCGGTGAACGGGGACGGATTCGGCTAGTAGAAAAAGGGGATGATATTTTGAAGCGATCGCCCGCCTTCAACCGTGAAGCGGCTCAGAAAGCCTTGAGCGATCGCAACGTCTGGATTGATCTAGAAACCGGAGTTACAGAAGTCACCGCTACCACGATTTCGCTCGACTATCGCGGCCAGGTGGATACGATCCCCGTGGATATTGTGCTGTGGACAACCGGAACACAAGTTGCTGAGGTGGTGCGATCGCTGCCTGTGAAGCATAACGAGCAAGGGCAGGTGATGGTTGAACCCACGCTCCAAGTTGTCGAGCATCCCGATGTGTTTGCGGTGGGAGATTTGGCGGAATGCCGCGATGCAGACGGTCAAATCATGCCCCCGACGGCTCAGGTGGCGATTCAGCAGGCGGACTATGCAGCTTGGAATATTTGGGCGTCGCTGACCGATCGCCCCTTGCTGCCGTTCAAGTATCAGAATTTGGGTGAAATGATGACTCTGGGGGTTGAGAATGCGACCCTCAGCGGTCTAGGTCTAAAATTGGAGGGGCCAATGGCTCATGTGGTTCGCCGATTGGCGTACCTGTGGCGAATGCCAACGTTAGAGCACCAGATTAAAGTCGGCCTGAATTGGATCGCCGCCCCTCTCCGAGATGTATTACTGAAGTCCTGATGAAGAATCGTCCAAAGATCATTTTTTTTGATGCGGTGGGCACGTTGTTTGGTGTTCGCGATAGCGTGGGTACAGTCTACCGAGATATTGCCCTAATCTACGGGGTGGATGCGCCTGCTGAGGTGATTAATACGGCGTTTTTCCAAGCCTTTAAGACTGCTCCAGCCATGGCATTTCCAGGGGTGGCTGAGGAAGACCTTCCAGAACGGGAATTTTCGTGGTGGCGGGCGATCGCCGCACAAACTTTTCAACAGGTTGGCGTTCTCGATCAGTTCGAAAACTTTGACGGATTCTTTGCGAATCTCTATGCCCACTTTGCGACGGAGAAACCGTGGTTTATCTATCCTGACGTGATTCCGATGCTGAACCACTGGCGCGATCGCCAAGTCATGCTTGCTGTGCTTTCAAACTTCGATTCCCGTCTGCATAGTGTCTTGCCTCAGTTGGGGTTAGCGGATTACTTTGCGTCGGTCACCATTTCGACGGAGACGGGAGCGGCCAAGCCCGATTCCAAGATTTTCCAGATTGCCCTAGAAAAGCATCAGTGTCCTCCAGAGGCTGCATGGCACATTGGCGATAGCTATCAGCAAGATTATCAAGGTGCAAAAGCGGCGGGGATTCGTGGCATCTGGCTCCGGCGTGATTACGGGCGTATTGAAGATCCGAATAGCGCCGTAGAGTCGGTCTGATTCCCCGCGTTATTTTTCCTGATGCCGGACGCTATTGGTAGCGTTGTGAGTGAAAGTGGCTTGAACGCTTTTGCTACTGTTGAACAATAGTGATTGACTGATTTTCAACGTTATCGATCCGATTCATTACAGGAACAACGGTACTTTGATGGTTTCAAGCCCTATCGATCCGATTCGTTACAGCGAGATTGCAAATTCAGGGTTAAGCTTATATAGTGTTGATTTAGATTGGAGACCGCTAGGAGACTCTAGATGTAGACTCCTAGCGCCTTTCCATACTTTGCCCCATACCCAGCCTGTGAGAGTGTGACCTATGGTTCAAGACTTGGAACGAACACGCCCAACTCATCAATTTCCAGAAGTAGCTCCCGCCGCAAACGCGGTTTTCTTCCGAACCTATAGTCGGCGAATTGGCGATAGTGCCACCCTTCGGGAAACCTGGGAGCAAGTGTGCGATCGCACCATCGGCGGCATCGCCAAACTTGGCAAGCTCACCCCAGACGAAGTATCACTGCTGCGGGATATGCAGATGCAACTCAAGAGTCTGCCCTCTGGACGCTGGCTGTGGGTAGGCGGCACAGACTGGATCGAAAAGCCCGAAAATTTCTCTGGAGCCTACAACTGCACCAGCACGAACGTGGTGGACTGGCGATCCTTTGGCCTGATGATGGATTTGGCGATGATGGGCTGCGGCACGGGTGCGGTGCTAGAGACAAAGTATATTAATCAACTGCCTGCTATTCGCAATGCGCTGAGTGTGGCAATTAAAGGGGACATTGGCACGATCCCCGTGGGTGAACGGCAAGATACGACGGATGTGATTGTGGACGGTAACCAGGTCACGATTCGGGTCGGGGATAGTCGTCAGGGATGGGTGCAGTCCTATCAAGCGTTGTTAGAGCTATCGACGGATGAGCGGTTTACGGATACCGTCCAGGTGTCGGTGGACTTGAGCCATGTGCGTCCGGCGGGCGATCGACTCAAGGGATTTGGTGGCGTCGCAAACCCCATCCGCCTGCCCCACCTCTACGAACGGTGCGCCAAAATCCTCAACAAAGCGGTGGGTCGGCAGCTAAATTCCGTCGAGTGTTGCCTATTAATTGATGAAGCGGCGGCTTGCGTGGTCGCAGGCAACATTCGCCGAAGTGCGGGAATGCGTCAATTTGACAGTACTGATCTCGTGGCGGCAGGTGCTAAGGAAAATCTGTGGCAGCAAGATGAACAGGGCAATTGGCGCATCGATCCCGAACGGGATGTGCTGCGGATGGCGAACCATACCCGCGTGTTCCACCGTAAACCGAACCTAGAGGAAACGGTGGATGCGGTGCGAAAACAGTTCTACTCCGGCGAAGGGGCAATTCAGTGGGCGGGTGAGGCTGAGCGTCGTGCCCAGGGCGAGAATCGCTACGGTCTGAATCCATGCGGTGAAATCGTCGGTCAAAACTTCCATTGCAACCTTGCGGAAGTTCACTTGAATCAGCTTAATCCCCAGGACTTTGAAGGCCAGGAAAAAGCGTTTACGGCAGGGGCGTTGTCCGTTGCGGCGCTTCTCAATCATCGCTTCCAAGAAGAACGCTATCAAAAATCTCGTGAGGAAGACCCCATTGTGGGTGTTTCGTTCACAGGCTTATTTGATTTCTTTGTGCAGGCGTTTGGTACGGAGTGGCTGCGTTGGTGGGCAGAAGGCCGTCCCGATACGATGAAGGGGCTGGAGTTTAAAGAGAAAGAACGCGAATACCTTAGCCGCTGGAAAGAGATCGTGCATCGCGTTGTGTGGGAGTACTGCGATCGCCACGGCATCAAGCGTCCGAATCGGTGTACAACCGTTCAACCAGCGGGTACAAAATCCTTGCTGACCGGAGCCAGTCCAGGCTGGCATCCGCCCAAGGCGCAGCGGTTTATTCGTCGGATTACCTTCCGCAAGAATGATCCCGTAGCGATGGCCTGCATGGACTACGGGTACTCGGTCGTGCCATCTCAGTCGGACAAGGATGAAAATGGGCATTTGCTCAATGATCCCTTTGATCCCCGCTGTACGGAATGGCTCGTGGAAATGCCCGTGGAGGTCTCTTGGGCGAATTTGCCGGGAGCGGATGAAATTGATATCTCGAAGTTCACGGCTCTAGCACAGTTTGATTTCTATATGCAGGTGCAGAAGTTCTACACCGCTCACAACACCTCGGCCACGATTGAACTGCGTGAGGATGAAATTGAGCCGCTGGCAGAGCGCATTCATCAGGCCATTCAGACCGATGAAGGGTATATTTCAGCGGCCTTGCTGCCTCGCTTTGATGCCCTTCAAAATTTCCCGCGTTTACCGTTTGAGCCGATTTCCAAGGAGCAGTACGACACGTTGCTGCGGGAGGTTCACGATCGCCGCCAAGTTGAAGACTTCTACACTGCCCTTTGTCGATATGATGCAGGCGAAATGGTAGAAGCAGGGCCAGCAGGTTGCGATTCCGACAAGTGCATGTTGCCAGAGCAAACACCGTCTTAATCCAGTTCCTTTCCTTCCTTGTAACGGTGGTTGAATCTCTACGGGTTCATTCCTCGCCCCTTGGGGCGGAATACCTGCCGGGGCTTGCCCCGTGGGTTCATACCTTTGATTCAAGTAGCGCATGGGGCGATCGCCCCATGTTTTTTATGCCGCCAAATTCCATCTCCCGCCATTACGCGGATTCGTGGTGCCTCGTTTGCGCCGTATAGTATGGTTTGAAGAGAAGGCATTGGATAATACGTGAATGATTCAGCTCCTCAATCCTAAATTTGGGTGGCAGCGTGTTCTGAACCCCCTGGTTTTATCGTTTTTTGGATTATTGATCTCCGCCCAGCTTTGGGTCAGCCCAGCGTTGGCGACGGGTGTTTACACCATGCCCTCGTTGAGCGCTGGCGATCCGACCTGGGTGATTGATGACGCAAATGTGTTAAGCCGTTTGGTACAAGGCAAGCTTAGTAATCAGCTATCTGAACTGGCGGATGCAACCGGGTATGAAGTTCGCTATGTGACGATTCACCGGTTTGATTACGGTGAGACCGCGCAAACGTTTGTCGATAAGCTTTTTGAAAAATGGTTCCCGACGCCTGAAGCCCAGGCGAATCAGGTGATTGTGCTGCTCGATAACCTCACCAATACCTCCGCGATTCATGTCGGCGATGCAGCCAAGACATTGCTAACCGATGCGATCGCCGAGAGTGTGGCTCAGGAAACGTTGCAAGTTCCGCTTCGCCAAGGGGACAAGTATCAGCAAGCCTTTTCAGACGTGAGCGATCGCCTTGCGGTTGTTTTATCTGGAGGGCCTGATCCCGGCCCCCCGGTTGTGACCGAGAAAGTCAATGTCGAAGGAACATTTACCAGCGCTGAAGAGACCGATACCAACAGCGCGACGCTGATCGTAATTGTTTTACTAATCGCGGCAACTATTATTCCAATGGTGACCTACTTCTGGTACGTCCGCTAGGGCAACGCTAACGTCCATACCTAAACGTTGAAACGCCCGACGGATCAGGGCGTTTCATCATTTTTACTGCGGGAGGCTTAATCCTGAATGTATTCAGTTCCGTGAATGAGCGCCTGCTCTGCGCGCACAAATTCTCGTCCCAGGTATAGCGCATGATCCAGACGACTTAACGGACAGGGATCGGCCTCCTCCGTAATTCTGATCCCCAGTTCCTTTGCTGTCCGTCCTTTGAAGGTGGCCGTGGGCGATCGCTTCAAGCTCCCCTTGGCACAAAGGGGTCCACCCGTTTCAGGATCAACCGCGAGTCCCTTTTCATTAATGGTGTTGGTGTAATGTTCAGCGCAGATTAACCCCGCTTCGTGGTCTACATAGATGATGAAGTAGCCATCGGGATCAAGGGCGATGAATCGTTTGGAGAGCTGATCATCCAGGGCTGCAAGCCGTGCAGCAGCGACGGGCGTTTGAGTCATGTCGGGGTAGAGGTTGGAAACAGCCACAGATTGTATTCTTGATTACGCTAAAAAGACTATTTTAATCTTTCTAGTGGATATCTGGCAGTTTTAGAAGCGGGTGCCTAGAACGATTCCCACCAGCAAAATAAAGCCAATCCAAACATTTTGCTGGAATACGCGCCCGTAAATCGCGGGATGGGGATTACGAGGTCGCAGTTCGGAATAGTGCCAGGCCCAACCCAAGCCAGCGATCGCCCAAGAAATCCAGTACAGCACGTTTAAGGATTGAGCCACACCCGTCAGCGCCAAGAGTGCTACAGCGCCAGCAAAAAAGATTCCTACGGCCTCAGCCGCGCGATCGCCAAAAAAGAGCGCACTCGAATTCACCCCAATGCGGCGATCGTCGTCGCGATCGGCCATCGCATACACGGTATCGAACCCCAGCGTCCACAGCACCGTTGCACCCCAGAGTAGCCAAGCAGGGAGACTCAGGCTAGCCGTCACTGCCGTCCAGCTAATGAGTACGGCAAACCCCCATGCAATCGACAAAACAAGCTGAGGCACAGGAAACACCCGCTTAGCCAGAGGATACAGCACAATCACAGGCACCGCCGCCACACACAGCCAAAAACTGAGGGAATTGAGGTAACGCGCCAGTCCCCACGCGCAGGTAAAGGCAATGAGGAGAACAACGATCCCGGTCTGCACGGAAAGGGTACGGGATGCTAAGGGTCGCTTTTGAGTTCGCTGGACTTTGGGATCAATATTGCGATCCCAAAGATCATTCACCACACATCCCGCCGCACTGGTGGCAAGACTGCCTAAGACGATCACGAAAACAAGGGGAAGGGGGGGAAAACTGTGGGCTTGGACACTATGAGCGGCTAAAAACACGGCCCACAAAGCCGGAATCATCAGAATAAAACGGCCAGCGGGCTTGTCCCACCGCAGTAAGCGAAGTACCGAAACCCATTGCGCTTCAATGTCAGGTGGTTGCTGCTTTAGCATGAGATCTCTTAAGCCGGAGGGTGAACGTAATTAAAGGGATAGAATCCATGACAGGCAAGCCATGAGTCCCCATCTCGCGATCGCGACGTTTAAGATAGTTTTAAGTTTGGTAAAGACAACTTACTACTAGCATATCGTTGATAGGTAAGCGATCGCATATGCCCGTATTCAGAACTGTTCTAGCGCAAGCGATTCTGACAACGTTTCCCCGTGAAAGCACCCGTCGGGTTTCTGACCTGGCACCTACTCCTTTTGCAATAGCCGTAAATTGAATCGTTGACGGAAGGGATGTTAACGATATCGATTAAGTTCTACGAATTTGCTTGAACATTCCGTAAGATTTTTGGAGATCTCTGGAAAAAGCTGGCATAAAAGGAAATAATAGTAGTCCTTAGCCGTAAGGGCACTCATGAGGTATCTGTTTGCTCCCAGTTCAAGAATATTTCGCAGTTCAAGAATATATAGTGCTGAATGTCCAGAGCGTAAGTGTCTTTGCCTCGTATTAGCCTATTAAAGACCGATCAGCATTAGTGTTCTCCTCATAGGTGCATTGATCAACGTAATGCTATGAATCGAAGTGTGACATTGTTTCTCTGGTCTATTGGTAGAACCTGTAGTCGATAGAGGCAAGGTTTAATCGTGATTCCTGCTGTTTTAGACGAATCCAAAATCTTTCCATTCAAGTTCTGGTTTGAAGGTCAAGTGCAGGATGGAATGGCATATCAGAACGAACTGTTCTGCCGTCTTTTGACGGCTGATGTTTCGGAAAAGGTGCGGTTGTACCAGTATGCCTGTCGTATTTCAAATAATGATCGTCTAGCCCTAAGTACAAGTGAGTCAAAGTGCAGTCTTTGGGTTAGCCTGCGAAGTATAGAGATGGTGCGAAAGCGCTTAGACGATTACCCATTACCCCTGTATTTAAAGCCCCCCTCGAACGCGTTCTGAGGTGAAGGAGGAACGCTGCTCTTAGGTGTTGGCCTCCACGGGAATGAATTAAAGACTTTGTAATTAGAGCCTTGATTTTTCTGGAATCAATGCTAGATTAATGCACAATTTCGCTGAGTGTTTCTCGATCGCAAAGCTTGGGTTCGCCCAGCCTCTACCGAGCGATGCTCTTCTAAGGAGTTGTATAGGTTCAAGGCCTGACGCAACCCGGGCGATCGCGGGGTCTATCTAAGACGTCTTGCATTTCTTAGCACTCTGCTTTAGTGTCAAATATGTTCAATAGGGCGAGAGAATAACCAGCTACCGATCCCTAGGGGTTGAGAGTGGTACGTTGCCCTAGGTTGAATGGTTTCCTAGCAAATGTGCTTTAGCTTGTTGTTTTTAAGGTGTGGCTATGGATGAGAATAAAGATATGAATGACGTTATTTCCGATTCTGCGGAAGCGGCAGCTGAGGCGCTGCGCAGCTCTGCGGAATCGCTTGAAGAAGCTTCGAGCAAAATCGAAAGTACTCAATTCCCATCGGGTGAACAGGCAAAAGAGCAGTGGCAGGAAATTGTTGATAAGGTCTCTGCTTTTCTAGCTGAGCTCCCAGAATATTTGTCTGGCTTTTTTGGTGAGTACAAGCAGCCCATCGTGACGGTTGGCTTAATTGTGGCAGCCATTATCTCTGTGAAGCTAACTTTGGCTGTTTTAGGTGCGCTGAATGATATCCCCCTGCTGTCTCCGCTTCTGGAGTTGATTGGCCTTGGCTACTCTGCGTGGTTTGTGTATCGCTATCTCTGGAAAGCCTCTAGCCGTCAGGAACTGGCTAACGATTTCAATGCGTTGAAAGAGCAGGTCTTGGGCAATAACCCTTTCAAATAACGAGGCTACAGTAGGTGCGATCGCCCCTTTAAGGGGGGTAAAATACAGTAAAGCCTTTGCGCTCATGCTTTAAGTCAAGGTGGAGAGATTTTTTGGAGTCTCTCCACCTTTTTGGTTTGGAGGGATATGCTCGATCTTGGGTCTAGCATGCCAAAATTTAGGAAGACCACCCTCTAGGTCTGGTGTTTTTGAGATAGTTGTATGCGTGTCCCTTTGCCTCAATTTGCATCGCAGGTGCGGGCTCCTGGTTACATTGCAGAGGTGATCGAAACCTCAACGACTGAGTTTTTGGCGCAGTGTCTAGAACCCGATGATTTAAGCTTTGCAGCGATGCCACCTTTTGGGAGCTGGGTCAAGGCATCGGATGAGGAATCGGGGAACCAAATCTATGCGGTTGTGTATCACGCGACCACAGCTCCGATCGATTCGGTCCACCGAGCGCGGGCACTGGGACTTTCGCTACAGGAGCTACGCGAGCAGCAACCCCAAATTTTCGCCATGTTGAAGACTGAGTTTCGAGCGGCGATCGCTGGCTTTCAAACGCCCAGCCTCCCCAGCAACGGAAAATCTGCTGCCCCGCGTCCATCCGCAATCTATCAGTACCTCCCCCCGCGTCCCCCCCAAGTGCATCAGGCCGTTTATTACTGCGAGCCAGAGGAAATTTTGGCGTTTAGTGAATCGCTGGACTTTCTGCGAACGCTGCTTCAGGTGGGGCAAGCTCCGGTAGATGCGCTGACGGCAGCGGCGATTCGGACGATCTACCAGATCCGCAAAGCCGATCGGGACTGGCTCGTTGAAGCAGGGCGGATGTTAGGAACCTTGCTGAAAGATGATTATGACCGCCTGCGCATTATCCTGAGCCAAATTCATCCCTAGGTATAGAGCTATGGCAGAATCCGTGGTCATCGGCTCTAGAACCCCCCCTACCATAAAAAGCCATCCGCCTGTCAAAATAGGGAATGCCAAATTTTGACCCTATGTGAGATAACGACGCGGCGCTGTCCTATGCCAGAAAAACTATACGAGGGAAAGGCAAAAGTTCTTTACCCAACCGACGATCCGAAGGTGCTACTGACCTACTTTAAAGATGATGCCACGGCGTTTAATGCCCAGAAGCGGGGCAATATCCTTGGAAAAGGTGAGATTAACTGTGCAATTTCGACCTACTTGTTCAAACTTCTCGAACAAAACGGGATACCGACCCACTTTATTGACTGTCCCAGCCCTCGCGAAATGCGAGTGCAGGCCGTTAAAATTGTTCCCCTAGAGGTCGTCGTCAGGAACATTGCGGCGGGTAGTCTCTGTCAACAGACTGGGTTGGAATTGGGAACGGTACTGAAGCAGCCGCTTGTGGAGTTTTACTACAAGAATGATGCCCTAGGAGATCCGCTGCTAACGCGCGATCGCTTGCTCCTTCTGGAGCTTGCGACCCCTGAGCAGGTGGAACGCCTAACGACGATGGCGCTTCAAATTAACCAGATTCTCTCCAATTTTTTTGCAGCTTGTGGTATTGCCCTGGTGGACTTCAAGCTGGAGTTTGGCCTGAACAGCGACCAAACCCTGCTGCTAGCGGATGAGATTAGTCCAGATACCTGTCGTCTGTGGAATCGGGATTCTACCGATCCTAATCAACGGGTGCTCGACAAAGATCGGTTCCGCCATGACCTAGGCGATGTGGAAGCGGCCTATCAGCAGGTTCTAGAGCGCATTCGTGCTCAGGTGCTACAAGGCTAGACTTGGCTGTCCGTTCACGAATGTGGTATTAAAGCGTAACGCAGTATGAACAATGCTGTACAATCTTTGCGGCTGACTCGTGCAGTCGGT
>JACYMB010000328.1 GCA_015272205.1 Synechococcales cyanobacterium T60_A2020_003
TGAAATTTACCATGCCTCTCCTGCCCGCAACCCCTCTTTCATGCAACAACGCCGTAACACCCTAATCGCAAACCACTCGGAAACCGACATCGTATAGCCGACTATTGGGATCAAGTTTAGTCCGGTAGGCCGATCGACACGCCCTGGGGCCACTATTCCATGAGCCACCGCGCAGAACTCGTGGTGAAGAGGCTAGATGAGATATTCTGGCACTGCCATCGGTTGGGGCATCTGTGTAGTCTGGATACCAAACATCTAAGCACCATTCTTTTACTTGACCGTGCATATCGTATAGGCCAAATCCGTTGGCAACCCCAAAACTCCCAACCTCCATAGTTTGGCGGCGATCGCACCCCGTTGGGCCTTTGCCATAAAAACCCTTGTTGCATAGTTTGCCTTCATATTCCCAGTTCACGCCCGAATAGTTCGCTAATTCAGTCGTAATCGTGTGCCCGAAATGAAACGGTGTTTGGGTATGGGCGCGGCAGGCATATTCCCATTCGGCTTCCGTAGGTAAACGATAGGAACGTTGAGTATGGGCAGATAGACGGACACAAAATTCCATTGCCTCCTCCCACGATACTTGCTCAACGGGATGATGATCTCCAGAAAAGCAAGACGGCTGAGGCGGCAAATCTTGCGATACACGCGGCAAAGACGCCACCGCAAACCACTGAGCTTGGGTAATCGGGGTTTGGCTCATGCGGAAGGGGGCGATCGCCACACTATGTTGAGGCCTCTGGGAGGGGTGGCATCCTTCTTCCGTTGCAGGAGACCCCATTTGAAACGAACCTGCTGGTATATCAACACAGCGGATCACGACTCCTTCGCTGATTACATCTGACCAGGATGATGCTGTACAGCGCAGTTTTTCTAGGGGATGCCCATAGAAATCAACTGTCACCACATCAAACTCGATCTTAGAGCGCTCACCCACGATTTTTCCTCCCAGAGCATTCTGACTAGAGTATGCCTGGGTAAGGGATGGTTGTCTACCGGATGAGTCCGCGATCGCCTTCTGCTCCGCACATTTTTCCCATCAAGGTCAGGCAACCTGCTTCATCTCAAAACCCAGAGTTGACAAGCATAGCTTTTTGCAGCATTCCATGATTTCAGGACTTACGCACTACGTGCGGCGTCCTGACTCTTTCGGGCGATTTTGCGTGGGTGTACCCACGCAAAATCGCCCAACGGCGTAAGTCCTAGATTTATGAGTTTTTTTTTACAGCAAAAGCCCAGCTCAAGACAAACCTCCTATAACGTCAAAACCCTTCACTAGAAAAGAATTTTCAGTATTATGACAACCTTCAGTTCTAACAATAAAAGTTTGTCAAAAATGAGAAATGAGTAAACATATGTAAACAACAGCCTTGATTTGCGTAATGTGCTCTAGAGAACGTGAAAATTCTTTATAGGAAACGAAGCACACATCTGCATCTACGTCGCTCTGTTATCGATCAAGTTGTTCCAACGCAACTGTGCTTCTGGAGTGCATAACAAACCTCAGTCATCATCTGTTCAGCGCACTCAAATTTCAAAGTTTCTCTCGGCTCTAGATTCATCCCCATAGCGTTATCGTACGCCGGGATTATTGCGCTCATCTCACAGACATGATGTGCATCTATTGCTGCGACATCCCATACAAAACGATAGGTAGACGCCTTGTCTATCAACGTATTGTCTATCCACTCACTCACCGACATTGTTCAAAGGTATATCGATCATGGATCACACATTTACCCCCAATTCAGACCTTTCCATCCTCTCCAAAGATACCAAGTCTGGATCTCCCATTACTCCATCCCTAGATAGTCTTGGTCTGCCGCCTGGATCTGAACATTCCTACTCTCAAGCTATTGGTTCAGAGATTGATCTTTCTCTTTTTGCACCTCCTAGCGGCTTTGTTGCATGATTAGAAAAACGGTCAGGTTCGCCTTGAGAGTGTCCTGGTA
>JACYMB010000329.1 GCA_015272205.1 Synechococcales cyanobacterium T60_A2020_003
GTACCTCAACTCACGCGCCTCTCATCCCGACGCTGACCTTTCAGGTACATCGCGGGGCTTGCCGTCTAAAAGCTAAATTTTTAGCACGATTCAGGTCGGTAGAGTAGGTCGCATCCTGCTTTGTCGCGGCTAGCCCGACTGTTCGGGGATGAGACAACGCATGGACAGGCGCAGAGGCGATCGCCAGACTTGCCAAGACCATCATTCCAGAGATAGCGTGAATGTTCATGAGTGTGACTCCATAAAATAAAAACGCCCCACCTAGAGCAACCAAGACAGGGCGATCAACCGATGAAAATTTAGAGTCCACTTCCCGATGACAGCCAGCGGGCAGCATCCTTGGCATGGTAGGTCAAGATCAAATCTGCACCCGACCGCTTAAAGCTGGTCAAGGTTTCCAGCACCACCCGTTCTTCATCAACCCAGCCATTGAGCGCTGCAGCCTTAATCATGGAGTACTCACCCGATACGTTGTAGGCCGCCACCGGGAGATGGGTCGCTTCCTTGACCCGCCAGATGATGTCCATATAGGCCAGCGCAGGCTTCACCATCAGCATATCTGCGCCTTCGGCGATATCCAGCTCGATTTCCTTCAGGGCTTCTCTACCGTTAGCGGGATCCATTTGATAGGTGCGGCGATCGCCAAACTGGGGCGCAGACTCCGCCGCATCGCGGAAGGGCCCGTAGTAGGCCGATGCATACTTGGCCGCGTAGGACAGAATCGGCGTATCTTGATAGCCCGCCTCATCCAGCCCTTGGCGAATCGCTTGGACAAACCCATCCATCATTCCCGATGGCGCAATGATATCTGCCCCCGCATTGACTTGGGAAACAGCGGTTTTCTTCAGCAGTTCTAGGGTTGGGTCGTTCAGGACGCGTCCGGTTAAATCCCCCACTTCTAAATAGCCGCAGTGCCCGTGGGAGGTGTACTCACACAAGCAGGTATCAACAATGACCACCAAATCAGGAACCGCGTTCTTAACGGCAGTGGCAGCCTGCTGCACGATGCCATGATCGTGCCATGCCCCGGTGGCTTCGGTATCTTTCTCCGTTGGGATACCGAATAGGATCACCGCCGGAATACCGAGGTCATACACCTCTTTCGCTTCCTCTACGATTTTGTCAATCGAGAGTTGATAAACCCCCGGCATCGATTTCACTTCATTGGCGATGCTTTCGCCCGGTACAGCAAACAGAGGATAAATTAAATCGTTAGTCGTTAGAACGTTTTCACGCACCATCCGGCGTAGTTGGGGATGATTACGCAAACGACGAGGACGATGGGTTGGAAACATAATTTTCTAATTGTGCGAATCGCAGCGCATGAACTGACTCTGAAAACCGCTAGTTTCAAAAACTAACCTCGATCCAGTCTAAAACGTTCAATGCCTTGAAAACACACGGGCTAGGTAACGTTCTGTAACATATTCCGGGCATCAACGCGATCGCCCATGTTGGGGTACTGAAATAAAAAATCCCTGAATCTGACGCTCATCACTCCTAGGACAGGGGAGGAGAAGCCGATCAATTCAGGGATTCAATCACGATATGGAGCGAAACAGAAGATAAACCGTCTTACTGAACCATCAGATCCTGTACTTCAAGCTGAAGCTGGGGATCGTTCAGTACCGTGTCCATAATTTCGTTAAAGCGCTCTGGAGCAAGGCCGCTAGCCGCAATCACATCCTGCTGCTGTGAAGCTACATCCTGCTCAATTGCTTCGATCTGTGCCAAAGCCGTTTCAAAGGACGATTGTTCCTCCGGTGTTGCCACCCCATTGGCAGAACCAGATGTAGGTTGCTCCTGGCTTTGATAGATTTCGTAGAAGCGATCGCGTTCCAGTCCTGACTGGTCGATAGCCTGAGAAATTTGTTCTTGCCCCGTTTGCTCGATGGTTACTAAATGGGGAATTGTAGCGGCAAACTGTTGTAATTCATTCGTGCTGATATCTGGCGAGGTTTCTTCCATCGTGGGCGATTGGAGCAGCGAGTCTTCTTCGACCTCAGTTGCCTCCACGTTTTCATCTATCTCACCTGCCTCAGACGCATCTGGCAGAACCTCGGTTTCAGACGCATCTATTTCCAGAGACTCTACCCCAGGCATTTCAACTTCGGAAGACTCTGATTCCATCGCTTCATCATCGGACATTGGAACGTCCACAGACTCCACCTCAACAGACTCTGTTTCGGAAGGAATCATTTCGATGGATTCAGGATCTACCGACTCTGTGCTAGGGGTCTCCCCAGACTCCGCTTGAGACACCAGCGAATCTTCTACTACCTGCGTTATCGGTCTGGATTCCCCTGCCCAGGACGGCACAGACAGCGCCGCACTTAGGCTAATAATGCCAGCGATTCCAGGAACCACCTTCATCCAAACACGATTGCTGTTAGAAATCATGGATACTCTCCTTGGCTACATAAGTGATGGTCAGGTTGCGCTATGGTCGGCTCAACCGTTTTCGTGTCGAAGCCAACGCTTCACAACTCACTAGAAAAACCTGACGATCAACAACTGATTCAATGGGTTAGCCGCGAGGACGTTCGTTAGAATACTCCTGCCCTGCGGCTCCCCTATTTGCTCAGCGTGTTAGTTTGCTGTGCCGCCTTCACCGTTTGCAGGAGCGTCAGCACTGGAATCTGCGGGAGCTTCGTCAGAAGGCTCTTCCATTTTGCCGTCCGCTTCAGGAGCCATTTCGTCAGCGGCCTTATCTTCCGCAGGAGCCATTTCGTCAGCGGATTTATCTGCGTCTTCCATTGCGCCAGGTTCTTCGGTCGCAGGCTCAACGTAGGTTTCAGTTTGACCAGGCTCTACGGTGGATTCTGCATCGGGAGATACTTCGTCCACACCACTGGAGCACGCGCCCAGAATCGCTAAAGCTGCAATTGCAAGAGTTGTTCCTAAAAACTTCGTCATGAAAACCTCCAAAACAGCGTAATTCCGCTGCTCAAAATTAACTAGTGGTTAGGCCAATCCATTCGGCAAGTTGTCATTGCACGAGGTGTGCCCTTACTTAGTCATTAGGTTAAGAAATGGTTGTGGAGATTTCGTGGAGGTTGAGCTATCAAGCCTTTCGACTGGTGCAAACAGCAGGAAAAATCTTGGACGGTGCGATCGCCCTATCCCTGATCAACCTGTGCTTTGACCCAGGCGCGGATTGTCCGCCGCAGGGCGAGTCGTCCCTGTTCTCGATGATCCGCAATGAGTTGGGGAAGTTGTTTCACGTCCACCATCGGAAAGATTTGGCTCCGATCTTGTTCTATATACCCGTCTTCTTGAAGGAGAAAAATGTAGAGTTGTCCCTCGTCGTAACACCACAGTTCGGGTACGCCCAGACGTTTGTAAATGGGAAAACGATCCAGGGATTTACTCGTAATATCAATTTCGAGCGCTAGATCGGGAGGAGGATCATAGTCAAGGTTAAAATCGAGCTTACCCCGAATCCGGGCTTCATTTTGGAAGTAGAAGCAATTGTCGGGTTCCAGTCCTG
Source organism: Synechococcales cyanobacterium T60_A2020_003 (assembly GCA_015272205.1). Taxonomy (NCBI): domain Bacteria; kingdom Bacillati; phylum Cyanobacteriota; class Cyanophyceae; order Synechococcales; species Synechococcales cyanobacterium T60_A2020_003. The sequence continues at coordinate 3,491 of JACYMB010000329.1, forward strand.
CTTGCTTCACCTGGCGTCGCCACGTAGTAGAGCCATAACTTTCATAGTCTTGTTCCAGAGTCTCGGCCATATCTTTGATAGCATCGCCAATCGTTTCCTTAAAATACTCATGTTCAGGTAATGGGGTCATAATTTCGAGAATGCCATCGCAGTACGCTAGGCGAGCAGCACGATGGTTGCCTAAGTCTTGCAGTAGGTTTTCAAACTGTTCCCAGGAAATGTTGTGGAGCAGCACGCGATCGGCACGTCGCTGGAGTTGTGGCGATGTCTGATGGGGCGTTGCGATCATTTGTTGCCTCCTCCCCTTTGGTTCGGTATTCTCTAGTGTAACGGAGCAACGTTATCCATGCGCTATTTAGTAACCACCTACGCCGATCGCCTCCCGACCGATGCCCCGCTGATTATGGTGGATGGTACGGTTCCGGGCTGGATGCCTAAACTGGGCGATCGCCACTACGATCATCACCATCCCGGCGGGGCCGATATTCAGATTGACGAGATGCCCTTGCCGCACGAGGCGATCGCCCCAAACACCTGCTTTGTAACCACGATGGTCGATGCCGATGCCTGTTGTGCCGCCGCCTGGATGCAGCTATCCCCCCAAGACTTGACTGAAGAAACGATTTCACGACTGCGGGCGATCGCGTGGGATTGTGATCACCTTTCGGTTCCCGACTCCCTAAACCACTATGCCGAGTTTGCAGCGAAGGCCGTAGCCACACTGAAACATGACGGGCAGTCGGTTGCAACGGAGATGGGACTGCCGAGCAACAAGAAAGAGTGGACGCTAGATCAGTCTGAAGCCTACGCCTCGGAGGCATTTCGACGGGGAACAGAGTGGCTGATTGCAGCGGCAAAGGGCGATCGCCCCTATCCGGGCACGCAGGGTGAAGCGGATCACTACTGGGAGGCGATCGCCAACGATGCCCAGTGGCTTCTAAAAACGCAACGAGTCTATCTTGTGGACGTGAAGGGAGACAAGATAGGGCTGTGTGATATCCAAGGTGTAGATAGCAGTATTGATCCTCGATCCTTCTATCAAGCTCTGGCTCAGTTGTCCCCCTTAGATGCATTACGACCCGAAACATTGACCGTTAGAGAGCATCGCTTAGGGGGACGACAGTACACCTTAGGCACGATTCCCCTCCACCCAAAACATAAGGAAATAGATTATACTCGCACCGTCTTCCACACCCTTTCTCTGGCGGAACGTGCCTATAAAAGTGATGCAGATCCGTGGGGTGGACGACGAACCGTAGGCGGTTCTGCATGGAATCAGCCTTCCCTATTATCGCCAACGGAGGTCATCAAAATTGTGACGGAGAGTGATCATTGATAGACCTAATAGTCTAGTTTTATTCGTTCTACGACAAAAGTTCTGAAATTTTTGATCCCCAGGGCTTTGTTGCATGATTAGAAAAACGGTCAGGTTCGCCTTGAGAGTGTCCTGGTATTAACCTTCAACCTTGTAGCTATCGGGTTTAGCGATCTGAATCATGCGGTTGAGCGCAACACATTTGATGAACAATTCCACGGCTTGATTGTCAAATTGACGTGCACTGAGATTGCCCCCCAAAATAGTCTTAAAGCGGAACATGGTAGTTTCAGCAA
>JACYMB010000330.1 GCA_015272205.1 Synechococcales cyanobacterium T60_A2020_003
TTTCATGGCAGGTTTTATGTGTGATAACTGAAATTTACCATGCCTCTCCCGCCCGTAACCCCTCTTTCATGCAACAACGCCTGTGATAACTGAAATTTACCATGCCTCTCCTGCCCGCAACCCCTCTTTCATGCAACAACGCCGCTCTAATTTAAGAAATGAGTATTTCGTGTTAGGTCAGGGCGGAGGACTTCTTCTGTAGAGTACCCTGAACGTATAGAGGGTTCCCAGTTCACGGCTGTTTTCAGTCGTATTCCTCCCTTTCCTGTATTGCTTTACAAACCTTTGATCTGTACGTAGAACAGGAACACCGATCATGGCCTACCAAATCGAAGTTCAACCTGGACAACAACTCTTTATTGAAAACATCGGATCACAAACTGTCATCACGCTTACGAGTAGTGGTCTTGGACAGCAGCAGCAGTCTAGCCAGAGCGTTCATACAGGAACATGGACAGCACCCCCCACGGCCTACCGCACGGCTGGCGGGATGATCATTCATGTGCGGACGACGGAGGGCGATCGCACACTAGCGATTCAACAGAACCAAATTCAGATGACGAGCGGAACCCAGATGATCTCAGGACATCCGGTTTTGATGCAGGAATCGGCTCCACCGTCTACCTCCTCAATACCCCCGATGAAACCGATGAAACCGATGAAACCGATGGGAACGTTAAAGATGGGAAACATGCAAATGAGCATGAATCCGATGGAAATGCAGATGGGCGATATGAAACTCTCGATGAATACACCTGAAACAGAGGAGTCTACTCCTAACTCTTCCCGTCGGTTTTGTACACAATGCGGAACACAGGCCAAGCCGAGCGATCGCTTTTGTGCCCATTGTGGACATCAGTTGTAAATGCAAGCGCGTGATCATGATGTAACCTTCTAATCCTGCTTCACCATTTCCGAAACCGGTGAATGATCTGATTGCACTCTATGGTGCACCGAGTCAGGCTGGGTTTGAGAGCGCTGGTTTCTACGAGTCTACTCAACCCGATGCAGATCTCGATCAGATTGCCTTGCGCTATTACCAATACTTTATCGGAGACCTATGGGAGCGGTTTGGTGAGGCTGCATGGATGAGTGCCTGGAAACCTCTCTACACTCGCCCATTGGATACGAAGTCCGGTATTGTAGTGGAATTGAAGGCGATCGCCACTCCAGAGATTGTCAGCCTCGTTCCCCTATTCCTACACTCCGAAGATTCGCAAGAGCAGACCCAGAAAGCTCTATCCGCTGTCTTTGACGCATCCGACATCAGGAATCTAACGATCTATGCCATTGGAGATGGTGAGGCTATGTCTGGGGTATTAGTAGCAGGGGGTTCCCAAATGGGGGATGTCACAATCGTGATTCTGCTACTGGATTGAAGGTTGGGGTGGAGATTGCCGTAAGAGTCATCAATGACAGTCCTACGCCGCCTTACGAGCTATACAAAAACTGGCACGTCTGAGAACTTGAGATAGAACAATCAGGTAAATCGAGTCGCCGATTGAATTCAGTCCCATTTCTGGTGCAAAACGATGAAATCGGGGGATCTGGCCTCTCATGATTATGCCAGCATCTATCGAGAGGCAATTGAGAAAGAAATAGAGCAGAACTAGCGACCGCTGTCAGCAGGGGGAATCCTTACCGTTACAGATTTACAAGGATTTATCTGTTTCTTATCTCTATGCGATAGGGTAAAGAAACCTAAGAAAAAGCGCTATTCCGCACATCTTGACACTTTCTAGTTGATACCCTCTCCTATGCTTCCTTCAATCGCCCTGATTGCTTCAACGAATAGACAACAGGAAATCCTAGAACTTGTGAATCGACACCAAAAAGTTCTAAATCGCTACAACTTGATAGCACCATTAGATATCGGGCAGTATTTGCAGAATCAAGCAGGGTTATCCGTCGAGTGTGTGCGATCGCTCTCTGATGGTGGAGATATTGAACTCGCAGCCTGCATCCTGAGCAAGACTGTTGTTGGTGTAATTGCGCTGATAGATGCAGATGATGTCTTAGACTATGAGTCCGGTCTCCGAAATCTCTGGCGTGCCTGTATCCTTCAGGATATTCCTTTCTCTACAAATCTATCCACAGCGGAACTGGTACTCCGTGGTGCTGCTAAGCATCGGTTGGCGTATTTAATTTTTAATCCCGTTGCCGGACAGGGCAATCCCGATCAAGAACTGGCGTTAATTCGTCAACTCTTAGAACCCCAGATCCAGCTCAATGTCATTTTTACAGAGAAAGATGTTGATCCTGCGGAACAAGCCAAAGCGGCGATCGCCAAAATCCAAGCAAATCAAACCGATGGCCCTACTACTGATCTCATCATTGCATCGGGTGGAGATGGAACCGTATCAGTGGTGGCTGGAGCGACGATCGGTACAGGCATTCCCATCGGGATTATTCCTAGAGGAACAGCCAACGCCTTTTCCGTCGGTTTAGGTATCCCTACCGATCTACGTGGAGCCTGTCAAACCATTTTGAGTGGGAATACACGCGTTGTAGATGCGGCAATGTGCAACGATGTCCCCATGCTTCTCCTCGCTGGCATTGGATTCGAAGCTGGAATGGTGGATCGTGCCGATCGCACCCTCAAAGATAGGCTGGGAACACTAGCATACGTGCTAGCAGGGGTGCAGCAATTTACCCAGCAGGAGCGGTTTAAAGCTCAAGTCGAAATCGAAGGTGAAGTCACTGAACTAGAGACAGGAGCCATTACGATTGCAAACGTAGCTCCATCTGGATCGGTTCTGGCTCAAGGTTCTGGGCAAGTCATACCTGATGATGGCTTGCTAGAAGTTACCATTGGCACCACTCAAACACGCGTACAGGCTATTGGTGCAATGACCTCTCTATTTGCAGCGGCCATCCGCAAGATGCCCACCAATAGAGACGATATCCTCTGTCTACAAACCCCTCGCATTAAAGTCTCCACGACACCCCCTCAAAAGGTGGTGGTTGATGGTGAAATTATTGGAACGACACCAATCGATATTCAGTGCATCCCCTCTGGCTTAACCGTTTTTGCACCAATTTCACAGGTCTGAGTATTTGGGACGATATCCCTTAATACGCATGTGGCGCAGCCTATAGACCGCGCCACACAATGGACATAATGTTAACTCAATTTAGTACTTCCAAAATTAAACGGTTACCAGCCCAGTTTGGCGCAGAATAAAGAATAGGAAAGAGTTAATGATTGCAAGGGCGATCGCGCCAATAATGGCACTCCCAATCCCCCAGCGCAGACGAAATCCTTCAATGAGCCAAGCCGAAAGTCCAAAAACGATGATGCTGCCAATCAGAGGCACAAGTCCTAAACTGAGAACGGCAGTTGTTGTTCTAAACCACTGGGGAAAAATGCCGCACAGCCCACTAAATGCGCCAATAATGCCACCTGCAATCAAAGCAATGAAGGGATTATCAACCTCAACACCCGTTGGCAATTTTGAGATAATCAGCAGACTAATGGCGGTGACAATGATGCTGATGATAAAGGCGGTCATGAATACTTCTCCTCGTTTTGTATTACGTTCCCACAGGCGTGACTGATTTAAACGCTAATCGATAGCGCCTTTTCAATCGAGGCGATCGCTGCTGCTTCTGATTTGCTAATCCGCTCACCGCCAATGCGTCCACCCAGGAGCCCTTCTTCCTTCACTGCCTCAGCAATACTGCGTGCTAAGGCAACGAGCCAATTTTTAAATTCGCTCGCCTGATTCGCAGGCAGTTTTGCAGCCAGAATATTTGAAACCTCGTTGAGATGGGCAATGGCCTTGGTTCGCCCTTCTGAGGCACTTTTAAGAGTTTGGAGTGATCCTAAAAGTTCAAACTCTCGTTTCAGCAATAACTCTTCTCCCTGTAAAGATTCGGCTGCTGTTCGTTCTGCTAGGGATGAACTCAGAGACTTAATGAGATCCGATGATAAATCAGTTCTCTCTTCTTCGTTACGCAGGAAATCAATGGCAGCTTTGACTTCACGTAAAAACGATATCGGATCTGTTTTGTCCGCTAAGAGAACAGTGATCGCAACCTGCGTAGGAGATTGTACTAACATCTCCCATTCACTGTCTGTAAAATATTGTTGAGCCATCGGGTCATCTCCTAAGGTTAGAAAATGTGAACAAAAAATCTTTACAGCAATAAAGTTGTCCCTTTCAAGATAAGCGCGATCGCCCCTTTACACAAAACACATGGGAGAAAGCTTAATATATCTCCTCCCATGTCTCTTCAACAAAGTACTCAATTAGGTAGTGAATTTTAGTGCGGGGCAGAGGAAAAGGGGGTGTTCCCTTGCTCGACCAACTTCCGTCTGATTTGGCGATTGTAGTCATGGATGAACA
>JACYMB010000331.1 GCA_015272205.1 Synechococcales cyanobacterium T60_A2020_003
GCCCTAAAACAGGGAAATGAGCGACTCGCGCGAGCCGCCCTAGAACGCAAAGTTAGAGCCAAGCGAGAATTAGAAGCACTACAACCCAAAATTGAAGAGGCGATCGCCATGCAGCAAGATATCATCCAGCGGATGGCCAACCTGACCTCATCGCCCTAGGGTTCATCGCTCCACTTCTGTGCTAAATATTGGGGTGGAACAGGGGCAATGGTTGCGTCTAACGATACCCATGTGGATTTTGTATCATCCTCCCCCCTTCCGCGCATCAATCTTTATGTCATCTTGTCCCTTTCGCTGTGCCCTGATTTAGTATTTGGGCAATCCTTTTACCCACGCTGAGGAGTGAATATAAATGATTTGGCTCGATGTAGCGCACCATACAACGCTTGGCCTGAGTAATATTTCATCCTGGAGTGACATCCACACCGTAGTTTCATCCCTACCCCATCCAGGTGACTTCGACTGGAGCCTTTTAGCCCAGTTTGACACCGATCCCTTTCGCGGAGTTCGCCAAACCCTGCGCGAGTTCTTCACCTCTGGCAAAGTGTGGATCTTTGTGGCGGGATTGGTTGTAGGCTATCTTATTCGGGGTTTTACCTCCTACGGTTAAATTATTTCTGTTTAAGGTTTTAGTTTCTTGAGCAACGCAACTCCCCAATCCCAAACCTGGAGCCAGCGCTTTGAGTCGGCTCTGCATCCGGCGATCGCCCGATTCAATGCCAGCATCGGGTTTGATATCAACCTCATTGAGTACGACATCACAGGTTCCCAAGCCCACACCAAAATGCTCGCCAAAACCGGGGTGATTTCCCCCGACGAAGGTGAGCAGATTGTGAATGGCCTGGAGCAAATCCGGCAGGAATATCGATCGGGTTCCTTTACCCCCGGTATTGAGGCCGAGGATGTCCACTTTGCGGTAGAACGACGCCTCACCGAACTGATTGGCGATACGGGCAAAAAACTGCACACGGCGCGATCGCGCAATGATCAGGTGGGCACCGATACCCGCCTCTACCTCCGCGCCCAAATTGAGCAGATCCGGCAGCAAATCCGGGACTTCCAGGCTGTACTGGTGGATCTCGCAGAACAAAACGTGGAAACGCTCATTCCCGGATACACCCACCTCCAGCGGGCACAGCCGTTGAGCTTAGCCCATCACCTGTTGGCCTATTTTGAGATGGCGCAGCGGGATTGGGAACGGTTGGGGGATGTCTACAAACGGGTAAATGTGTGTCCTTTGGGGAGTGGTGCCCTCGCCGGAACCACCTTCCCCATCGATCGCCACTATACCGCAGAGTTACTGAACTTTGGCGGCGTGTATGCCAATAGCCTGGACGGCGTGAGCGATCGCGACTTTGCGATTGAGTTTCTCTGTGCTGCGAGCCTGATCATGGTGCATCTCTCCCGCCTGTCGGAAGAGGTGATTCTCTGGGCATCGGAAGAATTTGGCTTTGTAGGGCTGAAGGATAGTTGCTCCACAGGGTCTAGCATCATGCCCCAGAAGAAAAATCCTGACGTGCCGGAACTGGTGCGCGGAAAAACGGGACGAGTGTTTGGGCACTTGCAGGGCATGTTGGTGCTGATGAAGGGATTGCCCCTCGCCTACAACAAGGACTTGCAAGAAGACAAGGAAGCCTTGTTCGATGCGGTGATCACCGTGCAGGGCTGTCTGGAGGCGATGACGATTCTGCTCCAGGAGGGAATGGAGTTCCGCACGGCTCGCTTGAATGCGGCGGTGGCGGAGGATTTCTCCAATGCCACCGATGTAGCCGATTATTTGGCCGCCAAGGGCATTCCCTTCCGCGAGGCGTATAATTTGGTGGGCAAGGTGGTCAAAACCTCCCTGGCGGCGGGTAAACTGCTCAAGGACTTAAC
>JACYMB010000332.1 GCA_015272205.1 Synechococcales cyanobacterium T60_A2020_003
AGGGCATCGCTAGAACTGGTTCACTACCTTTTCATTCTATCCATCACTTATTAGGCGACCAGTGCCGTCGTTACCATCCTGTCTCAAACATTGATCCTGCCCTAAACCACCCCTCAGAATATCGTTATCATCTCCACTATCGAGAATATCGTCACCACCTTGCCCCTCAAGAACATCATTGCCGTCCTCTCCCCAAAGTTTATCGTTGCCTCCCGACACTAAGCCGAATGGCCCACCGCCAAAGATCGTGTCATTGCCAATTCCACCTCGAATAGAATCATCACCCAATCCTGCATCGACATGGTCATTCCCTCCCAGCGTATTGAAGGTGTCATTCAAAGCTGTAGCTGGGCTACCGAAGAGTTGAGGTGTGATGGTGTCAGATTGATTGGTTATTTGATTTACGGCCATTTTTAATTCTCCTTGAGTGAGAAACGAATCACTTCTAATGGGTTCTCAAGGAGAGGCAGGTCATTTTATTCGATATTTGCAAAACTTTACAATTCGGTCGATAGCACTATTTTGGAACTACCGCAAAGCAGGATTTACCAGAGGTTGAGCGATCGCAACAATTTCACCTGATCCGCGACCGGAACCAACGAATGCGCCGCAATCATGCCGCTTGCCGCGACCGCAGGCAGCCCAATTCCTGGAAACGTTGAATCTCCGCAGCAGAGGAGTCCCTTTAAGGGTGTTTTTGCGCCTGGAAAGAGTCCCTGTCCCGCTTGAATGGCAGGGCCATAGGAACCTCGGTGGCGACAGAGAAAGCGTTCGTGGGTCAACGGTGTACCTACCAGTGCCAGTTCGCAGCGATCGCCAATATCTGGAATTACACGACGTAGAGCCGCCCACATTGGGCGCGATCGCTCCTCTTTCAGAGCATTATAGGTATCACTTTGGCGCGACAATCCAGCCCAAGGCTGGTAGGGTTCGTTTCCAGGTGTGTAGACATGGATGGCGTGTTTGCCCGAAGGTGCTAAGGCTGGATCTAACACCGAGGGAATGGAGATCAGCACAACATTTTGCGGTGCAGAGATCCCCCGTTCCCAGTCATTCACGACAATCGCATGACAGGCTAAATCGGGAGAGAGTCCTTCGGCTGAAATCCCAAGATGTAAATGCATAAAGCTATCGCAGGGTGGAGTAGATTGTCGTTGAGTCCGAAATGAGGTCGGCAATGCTCCCTCTGGTATGAGGGGTAATGTGTCCCACACGGATGCATTAGAAATGACCGCTTGTCGTGCGCGCATCTCCTCACCGTTGCGTAACCGAACGCCAATAGCACGGTTCTCTTCCACTAGAATCTGTTCTACGTGCGATCGCAGTTTTAATGTCCCACCGTGGGTTTCCAAGCCACGCACCAGCGCCTCCACCAACGCCCCACTGCCTCCGATGGGATACTCCAGCGCCACGCCGGGACGATACCATTCCGCAAACATAAAGGCAACCTCAGCCGCACTGGTTCCCGATGCGGATAACCCCGAAAGCAGAAAACAGAGTAAATCTAGCCAGTTGCGGATAAAGGGATCGTGTACCACCCCGTTCATGATCGTGCTAAACGGGCCTGCAAGCTTGAAGGCGTTAAACGTATGAGGCAGGAGCGCAGGTAGATAGTGGCCTACGGTGGTCAACGCTCCCCCGTCTAATCGCACCGCTGCGGAAGGAATAGCGATCGCCGCATCTTTCAAGGGTCGCATGACCTGCTGCAGCCGTCGCCATTCTTGTACGGCACTACTCCCTCGCACGGTTTCCAGCACCTCACAAAACTGATTGGCTCCGACAGCGGTATCGAAGTCGCCTTCCGGTAAGCAACAGCGCCAGGTGTCGTAGAGTGCCCAGTCGATGTCAGCGGCGATCGCGTCTAGCACATGGCGTAGGGGATTCGCAGATGGATGCGATAACCCAGAGTAGAGGGAAGGGCCCGAATCAAACCGATAGCCGTTGCGCTCAAAACTGTGGGCTGCCCCTCCAGGAATCGAGTGGCTTTCGCATACGATCACATTTAAACCGTATCGAGCCAGTAATGCACCACAACATAGCCCGCCAATACCGCTGCCAATAATCACGATGTCTGCATCGGCCACCATGCGCTGACTCCTCAAATCCAATTCCATCAGGCTGCTGATCATAGCCTTGGTATTCTATGGAATTATAAAGACGCTTCACTTGGCGATCGCCCTTCAAAAGGCTCATTTCAGGATAAATGGAGTACAGTTAGGGTAGCCGTCAGAACGACTGAATAAGCATTGCCTTTTGAGTTCTTGGGGGCGCATTGCAGGATTTATGGCATTCAAGGTTTCGTTGTTTTGTTTCTATCCCCCTATTGGAGCGAACTCATGGATCGACGTGAGTTTCTAACATGGATCGGTGTAGGTAGCCTAGCGACATCATTGCCAATAGCGATCGCTGCCTGTGCCCCCGAATCAACCAGTTCAGACACGAGTGCTAGCCCATCGGCTGATGGTGAAGTCGTCGGTACTGTATCTGAACTGAGTCGCGATCGCCCCATCCTCAGAGAAGACACAGCTCTTGGCGCAGTGATGGTGATTCAAGATGCTAACAATACCGCGATCGCGGTGAATCCGACCTGCCCCCACGCAGGTTGTATGGTCGATTGGAAGGCAGCTCAAAATCTATTCGTTTGCCCCTGTCACAACTCGCAGTTTGGCCCAGATGGCAGCCTTGTCCAAGGCCCCTCCACTAAACCCCTTGCATCCTATGCTGTCTCTGTGGAGGGGGACAATATCGTTGTGCGGTAAATGAGGCTAATGCGCCTCCGAATGAATTGCTTTGGATGAGACTCTACTTTGTACACTACGACGAAAGGGTAGCCAACTGTTTGCCCGAATTTTCGAATCGAGCTTGGAACCATTCCCGGACGGAGGTATCCGTTTATCCACACAATCTACGATCTTGCTAAAAACCGGACGGATTGTGCTGTCTCTCATAGTGTAGGATTTCCCTAGAAATTCAACCTAAAACTCCTGGGACAGGCTCATACGACAGTCTGCGGTCTGAAATATGAGTTGCCCGTTTGTCAGTGTTTCCAGCGACCACCCAGTACTTTTACGAGGTGTTTAACTGAAACTGTTAGCGATTTCTTCATGAACTGCTGAACTCGCGGAATACGGGTTTATCTCGCCTTTAAGCCTTAGCGTAAGTTTCAACTAAAGATCAGGAATATCACGCTACTTTCAACGTTTTTCAACGGGTTATATAGAAGTATGTATTCACTCGCCAATGAATATATCTCGGGAGTTACGCCGTTGAGCAAGTTTGCGTGGGTATAGCCTGGCTCAGACTGCTTAGCATTGTCAGGATACTGCACGAATTGTGTAAGTCCTACACGGAATGATTTAGGGTGCCTCTAGCTGATATTCAAAATTTTTAGCCGTTGGAGATTGAAATAGGGTGAAAATTGATAGGTTCCTCCTCGATATTTTTGATTGGCTACGACGATTAATCTTCAGTCGTAAAAGCCGCAATTCCTCTAAACCGTATGAACGGTTGGAAAGCTGGCGGGGATATAAGGGCGTGCTACATAAGGTGAGACGAGATACTCCCAGTGCCGTAGACACCTATGTTTTTAGTCCTTTCCGGCATCACAATGCGAAAAACGCAGTTCCTCATGATATTCATATCTGCCTCGATCATTTGAGT
>JACYMB010000333.1 GCA_015272205.1 Synechococcales cyanobacterium T60_A2020_003
AATTTACCATGCCTCTCCTGCCCGCAACCCCTCTTTCATGCAACAACGCCGTTCCGTTTCAGAATCGCCCTAAACGAACGTGCTAGCGTAGAGAAAATTCACATTTGAACGCAATCGTTACAGAAAGGCCATACACCCATGTCCCACTTCACCACGATTCAAGTCCAGATTAAAGACGGCGACGTTCTCGCCCAAGCCTTGAACGAGTTGGGATACGACGTGGAGCCCAATGCTCCGGTTCGCGGATATCAGGGGAGTACAACCGTTGCCGAGTATGTGATTCGCCAAGCGAATGGGTATGATTTAGGATTTCGCAAAAATGGCGAGTTTTACGAACTGGTGGCCGATTTTTGGGGTACAAAAATTAACCAGCAGGAGTTTCTCAACGCTATCAGCCAGCGCTACGCCCACGCGATGCTGCTCAAAACTGCTGCCCGCGATGGCTTTACGATTGAAGATCAAGAAACCTTAGCGGATGGCAGTATTCGCGTCGTGGTTGGTCGTTGGGTGTAACGAAACTCCTAAAGCAGCAAACGAGGCGGACTCAGCCAAAACAGGTCGCTCGTTCCCACGGGTTGATCGGGATTCGTCACTTCAATGCCAATGATTCCCGCCTTTTTGACAATTAATCGATGACGCGGCTCGCCCCACACCAAGCGTTCTGCCCATTCGCCCAAATCGGGTTCATGCCCAACCAAGGCGAGGGACGGGGGCTTCTGGGATGGGTTCACTCCGATCTGCTCCGTTGCCCATGACCTGAACCACTGACACCAGGCGTCGAAATCTCCCTCCGGCTCTAGATATCTGGATTCTGTCAGCGTTGATGACAGTTTTGCTTCCCGCAGAATTTCGGCGGTTTGTCGTGCCCGGATGAGGGGGCTAGTCAAGATTAGGTCAAACCGAAGGCCGAAGTCAGATAAGCGCTTCGCTACGGCAGTGGTCCTCTGTTGGCCTGCCGGGGTAAGTGGGCGATCGCCATCCTGGGCATAGGTTCCTCGCTCTGCGGCAATCCCGTGGCGAATGAGGTACAGATCAACAGTCATAGAGCAAGTTTGATGAACGGCTAAGACGAAGGCAGAACGGTGCGATCGCCCAATACATTCGCGATCGTCAAGATTTGATCATGGTTAAACCATACCGCGTCCGAGAAAATTCAGGGATAATAGAGGTCAAATTGCGAGGCAGCGTCGAGCTAAGGATTAATGAGATTGCCTTAAGACTGCTCCATGGCCGACAGAACTTCGCATACACTGTATGGCAGTCTGATGGTGTTCATTTTGGCGAACGGTGAAATATGGTTTTTTGCGAATACAAGCCCGGTTTAGAAGGTATTCCGGCCAAGCAATCCAGCATTAGCTTTGTGGATGGGAAACAAGGGATTTTAGAATATCGCGGCATTCGCATCGAAGATTTGGCGGCCCATAGCCACTTCCTGGAAACGGCCTATTTGCTGATTTGGGGAGAGTTGCCTACAAAGGCGGAGCTTGAAGAATTTGAGCACGATATTCGCTATCACCGTCGCCTCAAGTACAGCATCCGCGACATGATGAAGTGCTTCCCCGAAAGTGGGCATCCCATGGACGCGCTTCAAGCCTGTGCCGCTGCCCTAGGGCTATTCTATTCTCGGCGGGCGTTGGACGATCCGGCCTACATTCGGGCGGCTGTCGTGCGTTTGATTGCTAAGATTCCGACGATGGTGGCGGCGTTTCAACTGATGCGGAAAGGAAACGACCCTGTTCAACCCCGGGACGATCTAGATTACGCCGCTAATTTTCTGTACATGCTGAATGAGCGGGAGCCTGACCCACTTGCAGCGAAGGTATTCGATGTTTGCTTAATGCTCCATGCGGAACACACCATTAATGCGTCTACCTTTTCAGCCATGGTGACTGCCTCTACCCTGACGGATCCCTATGCGGTGGTGGCATCTGCCGTTGGTACCTTAGCGGGCCCCCTCCACGGAGGGGCTAATGAAGAAGTGATTCTGATGCTGGAGGAAATTGAAACCGTCGAAAACGTTGCCCCTTACCTTGATAAGTGCCTGGAAAGCAAGTCCAAAATTATGGGATTTGGCCACCGGGTTTACAAAGTGAAAGATCCTCGCGCAACGATTCTGCAACAGTTGGCTGAGCAGTTGTTTGATAAGTTTGGTCGCGATCAGTATTATGACGTTGCCCTAGAAATGGAGCGCTTAGTGGAAGAGCGACTGAGTCATAAGGGAATCTATCCCAACGTAGACTTTTATTCTGGCTTGGTGTATCGCAAACTGGGCATTCCTAGCGATCTCTTTACGCCTGTGTTTGCGATCGCCCGTGTTGCAGGTTGGTTGGCGCATTGGCGCGAACAGCTCAGGGAGAACCGGATCTTCCGTCCGTCTCAAATCTATACCGGAACCCACAATCAACCCTATGTTCCGCTAGAGGGGCGGGAGTTTGCCCACGAGCAGGCTCGACTCACCGAAATCCTAGCTGATACAACCCCGTCTTAGCGTATCGCGATGGGTGTCGCCCCCTTGCTGAAATCAGGGGCGATCGCCATTATTAGAACAGTGACGATTTTCAGGAACTCCAACCTCCGAATGATGCAATTCGGGGGTTTCTTTCTGGGTAGTGCATTTTAGTGCGGGGCAGAGGAAAAGGGGGTGTTCCCTTCCTTCGGCTTCGGTTGCCATTGCGGACCTTCCACGAATTGACGGCCACAGTCCCGACCCTTGTAATTTTGCTTCCCCCGATGGCTGGTGCCGTTCTTGGAGATATCGTGAGACCCACAGGTCGGACAGGTCATCTCGATGGTCATGCGCTGGTCTCCCCGGTTATGGTGGTGGTGTAGCCTAATGTTCCTCTGTCCCGTGCATTAATGCACTACCCATCATTCCAGGATGGAGATGATCGCTTTACAATAGATCACCATCTGACGTATTGCGTATAGGCAAAGCTGAGATGACGACACCCGATGAATATCGCCAGCGGCGCGATCGCCTCATGGAAAAAATTGGACAGGGTACTGCTATTTTTCGCAGTGCGCCCATGGCCGTAATGCACAACGACGTAGAGTATAACTTTCGTCAGGATAGCGATTTTTACTACCTCACCGGATTCAACGAGCCGGAAGCGGTGGCTGTGCTAGCGCCTCACCACGAGGAACATCGGTTTGTGCTGTTCGTCCAGCCTAAAGACTTGCTCAAAGAAACCTGGACGGGGTATCGCGTCGGCGTGGAGGCAGCCAAAGAACGGTTTGGCGCGGATAGGGTCTACTCGATTGAAGAACTCCATGAGCAGCTTCCCCAGTACGTCAGTAAAGCCGATCGGATCTATTACCATCTAGGACGCGATCGCGCCTTTAATCAAACGATTCTAGACCTGTGGCAAACGCTGTTACGAGTCTATCCCAAACATGGCCTAGGCCCCGTTGCTATTGAAGATCCGGCTCCCACTCTCCACGCACTTCGCCAGATCAAGAGCGCGGCGGAAGTCGAGAAGATGCGCCAAGCCGCCCAGATTTCGGTGGACGCCCATCAGCGAGCATGGAAGTTTGCCAAAGCGGGCGTCTATGAGTATCAAGTCCAGGCCGAACTGGAACATACCTTTTTGCTCAGCGGTGCAGCGGGCTCCGCCTACCCATCCATCGTGGCATCGGGGCCAAATGCCTGCATTCTCCACTACACCGAGAATACGCGACAGATGCAAGACGGGGACTTGCTCTTGATTGATGCCGGGTGCGCTTACCAATACTACAACGCCGACATTACCCGCACCTTTCCGATTAGCCGCAAGTTCACCCCTGAACAGCGAGCTTTATACGAGATCGTACTCGAATCCCAAAAACAGGCGATCGCCCAAGTGCAGCCGGGAAATCCCTACAACAGTATGCACGATACGGCGGTTAGCGTCATTGTGGATGGTCTCTTAGATCTGGGGTTACTGCAAGGCGACAAAGAAGAGATCCTCAAAGAGGAGAAGTATAAGCCTTTCTACATGCACCGCACGGGGCATTGGCTGGGGTTAGATGTCCATGATGTCGGGGTCTATCAGCATGGCGAAACCCCCCATCCCTTTGAGGCAGGACAGGTGGTGACGGTGGAGCCGGGAATCTATATTTCTCCACGAATTGTTCCTGCCGAGGGACAGCCTGAGGTGGATCCGCGTTGGCACGGTATTGGGATCCGCATTGAAGATGATGTGCTGGTGACGAGTGCTGGAAATGAGGTGTTGACCGCAGGTGTACCGAAGGAGATTGCCGATTTAGAAGAGTAGAGAAGGGATGCAAATCCGGTTAATCAACCTATAGCAACAAAAGGGTGGGTTAGGACGGGTGAAGGGGTTTCACCCCTGCGTGAGGGCGCAGCCCCCACCCCCCTTTGTCCTAACTAACTCGTCCACTGCTATATGATCAATTCCAGGCGCGTAGGGGCGGGTTTTGCAATCAAACTCTGATACAGAGCAAGGTCTATCGGCTAAACCCGCCCGTACCCATTCAAGGATCAATAACCCTGCATAGTATGAATATTCTGGTAGAGTCCTATGCCTATGCGATCGCCCATTCTGATGAACTCC
Source organism: Synechococcales cyanobacterium T60_A2020_003 (assembly GCA_015272205.1). Classification (NCBI taxonomy): domain Bacteria; kingdom Bacillati; phylum Cyanobacteriota; class Cyanophyceae; order Synechococcales; species Synechococcales cyanobacterium T60_A2020_003. The sequence goes on from JACYMB010000333.1 coordinate 4,554, forward strand.
TAACTGCGTTTGTTGAGCATGGGCAGCTTGTCGCCATTCCCCTCAGCATTGCGCTGATTTTGGGAATTCCCCTAGGGTTTTGGAGTGCGCGATCGCCCCTCGCGTCCCAAATTTTGACCAATGGCTTTAATGGCCTGCGCGTTATCCCCAGTATTGCCATCTTATTTTTAGCGATTCCCTATTTTGGTCTTAGTTTTCAGTCAGCGGCGATCGCCCTCACCATTCTGGCCATCCCACCGATTTTGATTAATACGGACGTTGCCTTTCGAACGATTGACCCAACGGTGCGGGAAGCGGCTATGGGTATGGGTATGAATCCGGCACAACGAGTGCAGCAGATTGAGATTCCCCTGGCGTTTCCCGTTATTTTGGCAGGCATTAAAACGGCAACGGTAGAAGTGATTGCAAGTGCCACCCTGGCTGCCTTCATCGGTGCAGGAGGATTGGGCACCTTTATCGTGCTGGGCTTTTCCCTATATGACAATGCCGTATTGCTCGTCGGCGCGATTCCGGTGGCACTCCTCGCCCTCAGCGTTGAGGCGTTGCTAAGCCTTGTCCACAACTGGGTACAGCCGCCCCGCTAGGAGGTAAATCAGCAGGTTATGCTCACTCTTCGTCAGGATAGACCCACTGCGGCGGCTCCGAGGCTTTTGCCAAAATCTTTTTGCGGACAGCCTCATCGGCGATCGCCAACATATCGTCTAGCGAAGTCGTATTAATAAACTGCGATGCCTGCTGACGATACTCCGCATTGGGGCAATCATCGCCGAGAACACACCCGTTTACACAGTCCACTTCACAATTCACATTAGCCCGATCCATGCTGGTATTCTCCTCGTATACGTTGACGACTCAGATCGTGAGTATGCGTCATCTAGCTTGAACTGTTTAAAGTGTACAAGCTCAGTTTAAGTGTTACAAAGTTGTAACGTTTCTGGATGGGATGAAGAGTTCTCGTTTTCTATAATTCCAGCGTTGCCAGCCCCAAATAGCGGATACCTGTTGGGGTAATTTCAAACCGACAGGGCAAGACTTGAAGTCCTTTAGCCATACCCTCTCGCAACAGTTGACCGTAAAGTGGATCGGCACTGTCGCCTGGGGAGAAGCGATCGCAATCCGCCCGGTTGATAAAGTACAGCATGACGGCTTTGGCATCTGGCAATAGATCGGTCAGCTCTCGCAAATGCTTTTGTCCACGGGTGGTCACGGTGTCGGGGAATAGCGTCTTGGTTCCCTGTGCCCAGGTGGTGTTTTTGACTTCGACGTAGATGGGCGGTACGTCATCGGCTCCGGTGAGTAGAAAATCAATGCGACTTTTGCGATCGCGCCCGTAGGCAACTTCCCGTTGCAGGCGATCGTATTGGCTCAGTTCGGGAATCACACGGTGGGTGAGTGCCGACTCCACCACCCGGTTAGGCAATGCCGTATTTACCCCCACCCAAGTCGGCACCGTGTCATGAACTTCAATCAACTCCCACGTATAGGGCAACTTGCGGGTGGGGTTATCGCTACGGGACACCATCACCCGATTGCCAGGGCTATACACTCCGGTCATGGGGCCTGTATTGGGACAGTGCGCCGTAATGATTTCGCCTGTTTCCAGTTCGATATCCGCAAAAAATCGTTTGTAACGCTTGATCAGTGTCCCTGCATACAGCTCAGGGTAGGGATAGTGCCAGGTGGTCATGCCAGTTCAGTAATACGAGTCAACGGGAGTTCTCTATTCTAGAACCGACGATTCGTTAGAGGAAGAGCTGAAGACGTTGAGGCTTGCCACTGCTACAAGCCAAACTTATGACCCCCATAACTATTTTTGTGGCCATCGCTGTTGAACGAGACTGAAATAGGTCATCGTATTAAGTCTATAAATAACAGAGCTTGCATTTTCTTTTATCTATAAAAGATGGCGACCTTGGATCGTTAAGACTCTAGTTTGGGTCGGGCTGTTGAGCCAAGATGCCATCGAGCCTTTATTTTTAGCTGAGCAGATAAACAGATGCTTACCTTTTCTTGGCTAGTGCTACTGATCGCAGCTTGCGGCTTGATGGTTCTCGGTAGATGGTTGGCTCCCAAAGATGACGTTTACGCGATCGCTGTTTGCAGCGTTAGTGTTCTCCTAGGGCTTTGGGGATTGGCGATCGCGCCCATCTCCATTCCAATCGTCTTAGGGTTACTCACACTGGGATGGATACAGGTCAAGACCGTCAACAGCCAAGCTGGAGGTTAGTTCTGCTCATCGCAACTGACGGGGGGCTTGGGACAGGGTGCAAACAGGTCTCACCCAACGTCTCCCATCCCAATTGGCTTAACGGTTGCTATGAATCCAGTTCAGCAGTTTAAGACACAAGCTTTGCTTTGCTGCCTGACTACCACCCGTTTTTGATTCAGTTAGTAGGTTATGGTTTCGAATTTATTGACGACTTCAGCAAACATGGATGGAATCGATGCTTGGCCCTTGCCAGTGTCGTTGTTAGCAATAACCCCCGAAGCCGAATATGGCTCATTCGTGATGGCAGGTGTACTCCTGACCTTAGTGGTCATCTATCTCATGAGCAAGTTAGGAGGCGAACTTTCGAAGCGTCTTGATTTGCCTCCAGTTCTAGGAGAACTCGTCGGTGGGGTATTGGTTGGAATTTCGGCGTTGCATCTATTGGTCTTTCCAGAGACAGGCGCAACCGCAAGTGACTCTATGATCATGACCGCCCTGCAATGGTTAGGAAACCTAGATGCGGAGGCCGTGACCCACATTTTCCAAAGCCAGAGTGAGGTGATCTCTGTCCTGGCTGAGTTGGGCGTCATTGTGCTCCTCTTTGAGATTGGCCTAGAGTCGGATCTTCGCGAACTGGGCAAAGTTGGCTATCAGGCAGCAATTGCGGCGGTGGTCGGTGTGGCGGCTCCCTTTGCCCTAGGGACGATTGGCTTGGTTACCCTGTTCCATGCGCCTGTGATTCCCTCGATCTTTGCTGGAGCCGCTCTAACGGCAACGAGCATTGGTATTACCTCCAAGGTTTTGTCTGAGCTCGGTCATTTAAAATCGACCGAAGGCCAAATTATCGTTGGCGCAGCCGTCATGGATGATGTGTTGGGCATTATCGTGCTGGCCGTCGTTGCCAGTTTGGCGAAAACGGGTGAGGTGGATCTGTGGAATGTGGTTTATCTCATCGCGAGTGCCACAGCCTTTTTGCTGGGTTCAGTGCTCCTGGGTAAGTTTTTCAACCAAGGCTTTGTGGCGATCGCAGACAAGCTGCAAACCCGAGGTGCATTGCTTGTTCCAGCCTTCACGTTTGCGCTTTTGATGGCGTTTCTTGCTAATGTCATTCATTTAGAAGCGATTCTGGGAGCCTTTGCCGCTGGGTTAGTGTTGGATGAAACCGACAAGCGCAAAGAACTTGATCAGCAAGTGATGCCGATTGCGGATATTCTGGTTCCGATCTTTTTTGTCACCGTCGGTGCAAAAGCAGACCTCAGCGTCCTTAACCCAGCCGTCGCTGAAAACCGAGCAGGACTCATCATCGCGACTTTCTTAATTGCAGTGGCGATTGTGGGCAAGGTCATCACTGGTTGGGTAGTGTTTGGTAAGCCAGGGGTCAATCGTCTGGCGATCGGGATTGGCATGATTCCGAGGGGGGAAGTGGGCTTGGTGTTTGCGGGTATCGGGTCTGCGAGTGGCGTATTGGATAAGCCATTGGAAGCGGCCATTATCGTCATGGTGATCTTAACCACCTTCTTGGCTCCGCCCCTGTTGCAGTGGGCCTTGAAAGGATCGGGTGAATCTAAACCAGAACCGCTACCTGCAACCGAGTAGTCCTTACGCGTTTGGCGTTGCTGATTTCAGGCATGGATTGGGACGCAAACTCTCGGAGAAATCCTTCAACGTTTTGCAGAATCATGCTGTGATCCGGCAACGCCTTTGAACATATTCCCCGACTCTAACGCGCGATCGCCAATCCTGTTTTGGCATCAAACAGGTGGATCTTATCCGGAGCGATCGCTAGCCAAATCACGTCTCCCAACCCAACCGGAGCATCGGGCGGCACCCGGACTTGAATAGTGGGTGCATTAACTGCCGCCACATCGGGATCGGCAAATCGCCCAGCCAGGTAGGTTTCACTGCCCAGCGCCTCGACCCGCTCTACCCGGACGGGCAAGTTTTTAGGCGCAGGCAGGCTCAGGTGTAAATGCTCTGGACGAATGCCCATCGTTACCGTCTGCCCGTCGTATCGTGCCAGAGCCTCTGCCCACACTTCCGGGAGCGTCAGGCGAAACTGCGCATGGGTCACCAGCAGTGGTGCTTTGATCTGGACGGGCATCATATTCATGGGTAATGTGCCAATGAACTCTGCCACAAATTGATTGATGGGATAGTTATATAACTCCAGCGGCGTCGCAACTTGTTGGATTTGTCCCGCGTTCATCACCGCAATGCGATCGCCCATCGTCATCGCTTCGGTCTGATCGTGGGTGACATAAATGGTGGTGATCCCCAACTTACGCTGGAGGTTGACGATCTGCGCCCGAGTTTCAATCCGCAGCTTGGCATCCAGGTTCGAGAGCGGTTCATCCATGAGGAATACGGCTGGATTACGCGCCATCGCCCGCCCCAAGGCCACCCGCTGCTTTTGACCTCCCGAAAGCTGCTTCGGGAGGCGATCGAGCAACGGCTCAATTTGCAGCATTTGGGCGACGGTACGCACCCGCTGGGCAATGTCCTTTTCCTGATCTGACCAATAGCGCAAGCCTGCAGGCAAAGGACGAGTGGCGCTAACGAGAAGATGTTCAAGCCAATCGGGACGTGATGGCTTGCGTTTAGAATCTCTTACTAATTCCACCTCATCCGGGCGGGTCGGCATTCGGCGCAGTCCAAAGGCTAGATTGTCGTATACGCTCAGGTGCGGATAAAGCGCATAGCTCTGAAACACCATGGCAATATCCCGCTCCTTGGGGGGCAAATCATTAACGGCGCGATCGCCCACCCGGATGGTTCCACCCGTCACGTCTTCCAAGCCCGCAATGAGCCGCAGCAGCGTACTTTTGCCACAGCCCGACGGCCCTACCAGTACCATGAACTCACCGTCATCGACCGAGAGGTTAATTCGACGCAGGACGCTCACAGCGTGGGATGCATCGGCCTTAGGATCATGACGATCTAATGGGTTCAGATTCGTCCCAGACGATGGTAAGACTGCGTCACCGGAACGATGATCGGCTTCCCCTGCCACGGACGTTTGTGGACGTCCCCCACCTCCGCCCCCGCGACGAGGAAAACTCTTGTAAATATTCTCTAAAACAACCTGCGCCACGGCTTCATCACAATGTTTTCAGCCTATTGTGCCTTATTCCACGGTCATTTGCTGATCGATGGCGGTAAAAGTTTGCGGGCGATCACCTCCAAGCGGCCTGATCCGAGGTGCATCCGTAGGCGTAACGGTGGGATCCTAAAAATCCTGAATCCGAACATCCCAACTCTCGGCTATCTTGAACCATAACTCCGTTGGCCTCGACTTCAACCGTACCCTCCACAGAAAGGGCGATTTGAATGAGGCGAGTGAGTTGTGCATAGGTTGTGACTTTGCCAGCCAAGATAATGACAGATCCCCGCTGCTTCACCTTGAGCGATTGCAACTCCTCAGCCGCCATCTGTTCATAAAATGCACGGTAGACGCGCTTCACCAACCCGTGATAATCGTACTCTCCGTTCAGCCCTATGCGCTCTGGAGGAATCGTATTAAAGAAGCTAGCGTTATCTAAGTAGGGGCGTGAATTGGGTTGATGCTGATCTGGTGGGTCGATATCAGCCATTTTAGAGATCCCTGAATTCATAGATTGTTCTGTCCAACGTGAGTGTGTGAATGGAGCAACTTACTGAGCAACCGATAGCACCCTAAATGGCTTCATCACATCAAGTACCTAAAAATATGATGCTTGTGTGAAGTTTATATTAAACTAGCACAAACCATTTTGTCGCAGCCACTACTTTGTTGGAATTTTTGACAGAAATACTGACAGGATTTGCCCTTGATAGTGATCTAATGTGGACAAACCAATGACTCTCGCCATCCGTTATTCTACGGGCATTTGCGAAGATAAAAGCCTGAAATATTACATCCTTGCTGGCACCAGAAACCGTATCGCCCGATTAAGGCGATCGCTAGAATATGAAGACGATTTGAAGCTCCCAATGTTCCCACGGCGTTTTGCGGTGAAGTTGGATGCGTTGGATAAACTCCCGAAAGTAAAAACGGCGCTCGGCCTCCGATAAATCAAACCAAAATTGGGGAATGGAAAGGGGTTGGGCGATCGCCCCTAAGTTTCCAGGTGGAAGTTGATTTTCGCGATCAGCCAGAGTCGCGATTTCCGCCCGGATGGTGTAAGCACGGAGTTCAGCCGTTTGTGAATCCAAAATTCCGGTACTCACCAGGTCGGGAAGTTGGGCTAGGATACGTTGCTTGTCTTGAATGTGTGCCGCAATTTCTTGTTTAATCCCATCGACATCTTGCAGAGTCAGGCTAGCAACCGCTTGAGGCAAGTCACGGCAAATGCACTCAATAGCCTGTTGCAGCATCTGGTCGTAGGGAATGGCACGACAGAGTTTAGCATCCGGTGTGATCCGCCCGCAGGCCACAGGTCTTAGGTACAAGTATTCTGTTTTGCCCTGGCGATCCGTCACCCGCGAAATGCGTAACGGTGACTGGCAATGGGCACAGGTTACCAGTCCTGCCAGCGATCGCGGTGCGGTAGCCGATCGACGAGGAAAGCGACGGTTCCGACGCAGCAGGCGATCAATTTGGGCCGCTTCATCGCGGGACAGGATGGCAACGTGGGTATCGGGAATAATATGCCCATCTTTATAGAGCAAGTCCCCTCGATAAACGGGACTCGTCAGCCAGCGCTGCCCTGTAGACGCCGAAATCTTTTTGCCATAGCGCTTTTCCAGAAATCGAACACTGCGGCGCAGGGAACCATAGAGCAAGAAATGATCGAAGAACTCTTTGACTACAGGAGCTGTACTGCGATCCAGGGTATAGCGATCTTTGCCGCGTCGATAGCCGTAGGGGGCGCGTCCGGGCGGGGGAAGTGATCGCAGACGGTTGCGGGCGTGACCGCGCAAAATGGTTTGCTGCCGATAGCGATCCTGAAGGGCTTGCACAAGCTGAAATAAGTCGGCATGGGTCACGGTCGTATCGGGTAGGGCGATCGCCTCGTGAATGGCGATCACGCCAATGCCCCGATGGGAAAGCTGGGTCAGGCGATCGCCCACGGTTGCAACAGAATCCCCCAGTTCATCCCACCGTCGAATCAAAACATGCTCGATGGCGTCCCGCTCACTATCCTCAATAAGCTGCTGCCACTGATGGCGATCGCCCCAATCCTGATACATCCGATCCACAGGGCGTTGCCAAATCGACGCCTCCGGTAGGGACGGTTCTAAAAGGGGATCACTATAGGAATAGGCAACGATTGTCATACACCGCCGGGCTATACGTCTGCGGACTCTCTAGTACTTTGTCAAAACATAATTTTAGGGTGCCACCTTGGGTTCGTAGTCGGCGCTTTAGCGCTGAAGCGCTCACTACAAACCCTAATTTTTAGCGTTGACGCAACACTAGGTTCTTTATCCAGGATAGTAAAAGGTTCTCAGCTCTTCCTCAATCACGAATGACCCACATCACCATTCTCCAAGGCAGCAATCACATGATCACCCATCCGAAAATCACGTCGAGTCGTGCTAGAGAACACGGTAACTCGAAGGGAACGTAGGGACTCATACCTGAGGTTATAGCTAACCAATTCACGTTATTTGGAGTCAACCCCCATGCAACTTTCCTATCGTGGCCGTCATTACACCCCCGTTATCACTGAGGTTCCTGTCTTGGAGCAACCCTTCGAGAGACGTTTTCTCAGAGTCTCAAGCACCTTAACAACCGCCTATCGGAGTGGTACTCCTAATGCGAGTATTCCCTTAACCTATCGGGGGCAGAGCTACTTGAGCGATCGCTAATATAGCAATCCTATTTGGATTGTGAAATGTGCGCCCCGACGGGGCGCACATTTCACAACTCATCTTTTTCATAAATCACGTAGGAACGCTATATCAAAATGAACTACCCCGCCGCAAGCGGACGGGGTATCAGAATCAAAAAAGAGCAAGTT
>JACYMB010000334.1 GCA_015272205.1 Synechococcales cyanobacterium T60_A2020_003
GTGATGGTCGATGGTATTTCTCCGTCTTCAGATTCAGGCGATCGCCCCTCCATCTCCCCCGCTCAAATTGTGACCATTCGCCCCCAGGCCGAAACCATGACCCGCCAGAAACTTCCCTACTTTGTCGGAATTTCGGGTGCAACCGCAGGCACCCCGGGGCTATCCATGAATTTGGTGATCATTCCACCCAACGGCACGGCTGCAGCGCACTATCACAAAGATTATGAAACCGCGATCTTCATCCTTAAAGGCAAAATTGAGACCCGCTACGGCAAAGGGTTAAAGCAGTCCATGATTAATACAGCCGGAGACTTTCTATTCATTCCTCCGGGCGTTCCCCACCAGCCCACCAACCTCACGGACGAACCCGCCCAGGCGATCGTGGCGCGAAACGACCCCAACGAGCAGGAAAACGTGGTGATGTATGACCCTGCCCAAGACCTATAGGTTCTGGGAAAACGCTAATCAATAACGGGCAAAGCTGTATCCTCAGAGTTTGTATCCGCATCCTCTGAGTTTGCGTTCTCATCTCCGGGCGTCGTTGCTTCGGCCTCTGGAACGGGGCGCGGCCCTGGCGAAAATTCATCCATCTCACTGGGGGGCAATTTTTCTAACGTAATTAACGTTTCGATCACAGCCCGAACAGCCGGAGCGGCCACCGTTGACCCAAACGCATCCGCACCCACTGGCTCATCGACGACCGCCAACACCACGTAACGAGGGTTTTCAACGGGGAACGTTGCCACAAAACTCGTAATCTTGACCCCATCTAAATAACCACCATTCGGCCCTGCTTTCTGCGATGTTCCTGTTTTTCCTGCGACTCGATATCCTGGCACCTGGGCATTCTGACCCGTTCCATCGGTCACCACCGTTTCCATCATCTTCAGGACTTTCCGCGTGACATCAGCATCAAAGATTTGTTTCGGGGCTGCCCGTTCCGGTTGCCATTGTACCTGCCCGGAGCTATCCACTAAGCCTTTGACTAAATGGGGAACAACGAGTTTTCCTCCGTTGGCTAAAGCCGCATGGATTTGTAAAAGCTGAATAGGCGTTAGCGACAATCCTTGTCCAAACGCAGCAGTTGCAGGTTCAATCGCTGAATCGACAAATTGTTTCTTGTCCTTCAGATACCCCGCCCCTTCAAAGGGGAGATCAATACCCGTAAGCTCTCCAAGTCCAAGCTTTTGCAGCCATTTGTAGTACACAGATGGTTGCAGCTTTCGCATGATCCGCACCATGCCTACGTTGCTGGAGTTTTTCAGAACTTCAGTAATGCTAATACTGCCTCGACCACCCACGTACTTGTAGTCAAAGTTTTCAATCGGCCATTCTCCGATTTGAATATGACCAGGATCATCTACGTAGTCATCGGGCTGAATGACACCTTCTTGGAGGGCGATCGCCACATTAATAGGCTTGAAGGTTGAACCGGGCTCATACACATCGCTAATCGCCCAGTTCTTAAACTGCTCAACATCGGCCTTGTAATACTGATTGGGATCGTAGGATGGATACCCAGCCATCGTGAGCAAAGAACCGTCCAACGCATCCATTACCAGCACGACGCCTCGCTTCGCTTTATAGGTTTCTACCTGTTTCTGAATCGCATCTTGGGCAACGCGCTGGAGATCGCTATCGAGAGTTGTTTGCAGTTGGAGCTGATCCGGAACAGAGGCCTGCTCCGGCAGATTCTCCGTGGGCAAAACAAAGCCGTCCCCTGTCCGCCGCAACTCTAGCCCATCCCCCGTCCGTTCAATGGCATCCGCCTGACTCATTTCGATACCCGCTTGGGCTTGGCGATCGACATCCACGTATCCCAACAACGGACCAAAGAGATCCTGCTGGGGATAGAAGCGCTGGTAGGTTTGTAGCAGTTCTAGGCCATCTAGACGGAGATTCCGAATCCGGTTTGCCATATCCTCAGGAATGCCATCTAGAATCCGAATGCCGCTTTCCCCACTGGTTAGGGTTTGGAGTAGATCTGGTACTGGTTTTTCTAAGATGGGGGCAAGGCTAGCTGCAATCTCTTGCACATCCTTTTGAAACATAATCGGATGGGCATAGAGGGTATAAACGGGTTCATCGATGGCCATCACCGTGCCATTGCGATCTAGAATCGACCGGCGAGGTTGGGTGGCGCTCAGGACAAGCGTTTGTTGATCGGTCGCTCGCGCTTGCAGCATGCCCGCTTGGAACACTTGAATACGCACTAGGTTTAAGGCCAATGCCCCCAATCCCAGCATCAACAAGCCCCACACGATCAGTAGGCGCGATCGCACCGAATTCAGCCCTGTGCGCTTCACAGGCATCTCTGATAGTCGCCGCCGCGCCGATCGACGGTTTGCAGGCGAGTAATTGGACAAGGCTGTTGAACGTAAGCGCGGACTCGAAGATCCCATGCTACCGTACCGAGAAGTAGCGGGCACCGGACGCGATCGCCCCTGCGCCGAAGCGGATGGGGACACTAAACGGCGATTTCGACGTCTGCGGCGGGAGGACGGGGGGAAAACCATAGCCAGCGTATACCCTCAGCGAATCTCAGTAACCCAATGGCGCATTTTGAGAGGAACGGACATCAGGTTGGCGCGTCTCGATAACCTGAGGTTCACGAACCGGAGCAGGATCGACGAATAACATTTGGCTGGGAGCGGGGAGCGCCATCCGAGCCGACGGATCTTCAGCCATTTTTGCAATTTGCTGCTTGAGGGCTTCGTTAGAGGTCGTTAACTGGCGCTCTTGCTGGAGTAAGCTTTGTAGTTTTTGGTAGTCCCGACCCCAGGAGTCTTGAATATGAACCGTCCAGCCATACACCGATAACATCGCCGCAACGGATGATACCATGAGAACAGTTGATCCCTTTTGGGCATAGATCAGCATTTGTAGCCAAAGCGGTTGGCTAAGGGGCTGAGGTAGGGATCGAACGGATGCTTGGGTCGCTCGTTTATTCGCTCGAACGGTTGACGGGCGCAGCTTTGGCTGAGCAGAGGACTGACGAGCTTGAGACGCATAATCTCGCTCGTGAAGCGGAATCACGTTATCCGCAGTTGATGAACGCCGCTGCGATTCTGCTTCAATCCTTAGAGCCGCTGTCATACTCAATCCTCACTTAAATCCGTTGCATCCTATCTGTTGCTATCTAACTGCTATCTAACGATGATCGATCACACTGGGCGCTATTCTTTAGAACGCCCCTTTGCGTTGAACTATACCACTTGCATCGTTAGCTGAGTTACAACGCTAAAAAAGGGGGTGCCTAATACGTCTGATCTGCTCTGGATATAGCGTACCCACAACAATTCAAGGAATAGTCAACCCAGTATACGAGGTATTTGCGTAAAACTTCACTAGCAACAATGAAAAATACAAATTCTTTCTCAAACGGTTAGCGATCGCCCCACCTAACCTGGATTATTCATTCCCATCTGTTTGATGGTGGATTCAACGGCACCGGAACCGCAAGCTTTAGTGGGGCATAGGCTAACACAATCCGATGTTTGGCACGGGCAAGCTCTCCCTGGAGTTTTGCCAAGGCTTGCAGGGGCATGGTGGCAATGCCGATCAGCAGGGCGGGTGCGATGGTCATTCGCTGAAACGCAGAGCCGACGCCTAACACTCCAAGACTGGCGATCGCCACGATACTGCTAAATCCCAGGGTATAGCGCCAACTGGTGCCGATAATGCCGCGTACCTGTGCCCACTTTTGCTGTACGGTGTACTCCGGAATAAAGCGCAGTACCGCACTCGGTAAACCCAAGCTCGATAAAAAGGCTAAGAATCCACTAATGGCGATCGCATACTCGTAGGCTCTAAAGGCATCCATAGTCATCCATCGTGCCAGCAAAATTTGAGTGCCGTAAGCAACGATCATCCCCAGAACTTGAACGCTCAGCGCTTGGCTGGCTCCCCGTGCTAACGATTTCTTTAAGCTCACGGATTGATCCCTTGGTATTTCCATTGAAACTACTGATTAACCATTCTTGAACTTTTCGTTTGTGTGGAAACTATGGAAGGATAATTCAGTAATTACTGACTTTTGATATGACATAACCAGTGGTTACGATCAGGACTGAGCTAGGATATTTTTGTGGTCGCTTATGTCCCAGGCAATTCACATATCTGTTTTCGGTAAAACGTATCCGGTAAAAGAACGTCTTAAGGACTTTGGCTTGAGATGGGTAAGTAAAGCTTGGATTGGAACTTTTCCTTCAGAAGAGAAAGTAGAGTTATTACGGGAGTTTTGTCGTCGTCATAACCTACAGTACGTCATTGAAAAAGAGGGCGTGACTGAACGTCGCCTTTCAAGAGGTTCACGTCCAAAACCCAGATCTACCGCGGCTCTTTTCGTAGGAGAGGGACGTTTACAATGGGCGATCGAAGAAACATTAAACGTTGAGGGCATTCGGAGTAGGCGTCAGATGTATAAGTCTAACAAGTCGAAGACGCGGAGTTAGAAGACTAACCACCATTTATTACCGTGCTACAGGCTCCATCGTGAGAGATGTGTATCGCATTGTTGAAACCTGACCGGAATCGTTCCCCCATCGTGGCAGACTAGCATAGGCAACTGTAGTCAATACCCATCACGCCCAGGATTTTAAATGCAGTTCTCTCAAAAGGATGCGCTTGAGTCGCCTATATCGAGTATAGAAACTCCCCCTTTCTCCCAGGAATCAGCGTTGCCCTCCCCGAACGGCAGCGACGCCCAAGCCACGCAGCAGCGGAAAGCCGATCACATCCGAATTTGTCTAGAAGACGATGTGCAGTGTCATCAAACCACTACCGGATTTGAACGGTATCGGTTTCAGCACTGTTGCCTGCCGGAACTCAGTTGGGATGACATTACCCTCCAAACCACGTTCCTCGGTAAATCTCTCAAGGCTCCGCTGCTAATCTCCTCCATGACCGGAGGCACTGAACAGGCCAAGATGATTAACCAACGCCTTGCCGCGATCGCCCAACACTATAGATTTGCGATGGGGGTTGGGTCGCAGCGGGTCGCCGTCGAAAATCCAGCCGTGAACTCCACCTTTGCGGTACGGGCGATCGCTCCAGACATTCCCCTGTTTGCCAATCTGGGTGCGGTGCAGTTGAATTATGCCTATGGCGTGGACGAATGCCTGCGCGTTGTCGATTGGCTGGAGGCCGATGCCCTGATTCTCCACATCAATCCCCTCCAGGAATGTGTGCAAACCCGGGGCGACACCAACTTTCGGGGACTGCTCGATAAGATTGCAACGGTGTGCGATCGCCTCCCTGTTCCTGTGATTGCTAAGGAAGTTGGTAATGGCATCTCGGCCTCGGTGGCCCAAAAACTGCTCGATGCCGGGGTGCGCGCTATTGATGTAGCGGGAGCGGGGGGCACATCTTGGGCACGGGTTGAAAGCGAACGCGCCACCGATCCCAAACAGCGTCGGCTGGGAAATACCTTTGCCAACTGGGGCATTCCGACCGCGGATTGCATTACCGCGATTCGGGCGATCGCCCCTACTGTGCCCTTAATTGCATCGGGTGGGCTTCGCAATGGACTGGATGCCGCAACGGCGATCGCCCTGGGAGCCGATCTCGCTGGTCTAGCCTTTCCCTTCCTACAAGCGGCCTCGGAGTCGGAATCTGCCCTGCATGATTTGGCAGACGTCCTAGTTGCGGAGCTGACCACCGTTCTCTTCTGCACAGGCCATGCGTCTTTGGATGCGCTGAAACACAGTTCTTGCCTAGAACGAATACACTAAAGAGACCCTTCGCAGTCTGTGGACATTGACCGATTTCTCAAGGGACAGATCCAGATCCAATACTAGAATTACCGACGGCTAAACGAATCCTTAACTCAACCCTGAAACCTCAAAACTCAAACGTGATAATACGTCAGTCTGAATGCAGACAGGCAAGGGATGGGTTGGGTAGCATAGGTGGGGAACCGTTCGTAGCCCGGAATTATTCACGGTCCTACGCTCTTCTCCCATCGTGTTACTGAGTACCTAGCGTCATGCGCGACTTCCTGAAAACCGTTTTTGCTAGCTTTGTTGGCCTTTTGCTCTTTTCAACCCTCAGCCTAGGAGGACTCATTGCATTTCTGGCACTCATTGCCCTAGGTTCGCGGTCAGGCCCCATTATTGAAGACGACTCTGTATTAGTGCTAGATCTTTCCCTCGATATTACAGATGCTGGACCCTCCGCCGATCCGGGGGCATTGATCAATGACGCGATCGCCGGACGCAGCACGCCCGAAGCCGTATCCCTACGAACGGTGCTAGAGGCGATTCACGCCGCCGAGAACGATGACCGAATCTCTGGATTGCTCATCCAAGGCAATATTGATCCTGCCGCCCAAGGATCGGGCTTTGCCACTCTCTACGAAGTCCGCAAAGCGCTAGAAGCTTTTAAAGAGAGTGGCAAACCGATCTACGCCTACGAAACGGATTGGTCAGAGCGGGAATATTACCTCACCTCCCTGGCCGATACCGTGATTCTCAATGCCACGGGAGGGATGGAACTGAATGGGCTCAGTGCCGAAAATACGTTTTTTGCGGGCGCACTCGACAAATTTGGGATTGATGTCCAAGTGCTGCGAGCGGGCAATTTCAAATCTGCGGTGGAACCGTTTATTCGTAGCGATAATAGTCCCGAAAGTGAACAGCAGTTACAGGTATTACTCAACGACCTCTGGAACGAATTTCTGACGGCAACCTCAGCAAGCCGCGATTTGCAACCGAATCAGCTTCAACAAATTGCCAATACTAAAGGCTTTGTCCTGGCTGAAGATGCTCTCAGCGCTGGACTGGTGGATGAGGTTAGCTACGACAGTGAGGTGATCGATCAACTCCGGGAGTTGACCGGAGAATCGACGGACAAAAACGCCAAAGATACCGCTACATTTCGCTATATTGATCTGCTGAGCTATGCCCAGGCCACTGAAGCTACAAGTCGGCAGGCTGACAAAATAGCGGTCATCTATGCCGAGGGTGAAATTGTCAGCGGCGAAGGGGGCTTTGGCATGATCGGGGGGGATTCTCTGTCGCGCCTGCTCCGTGAAATTCGCGCGGATGAGTCGGTGAAAGCGGTGGTGCTGCGGGTCAATAGCCCAGGCGGAGGCGCTTCACCCTCGGAAATGATCGCCCATGAGGTGAGGCTAACCAGCGAGGTTAAACCGGTGATCATTTCCATGGGCAATGTGGCGGCATCGGGTGGCTATATGATTTCGGCCTATGGCGATCGCATCTTTGCGTCACCGACGACCATTACCGGATCGATCGGCGTTTTCGGCCTCGTCGCCAATGTGAAAGAACTGGCCAATGAAAACGGCGTGACTTGGGATGTGGTCAAAACCGCTCCCTTTGCAGATTCGGGAACCCTAGCCCATCCGCTGACGCCGCAGGAAATCGCGATTCAACAGCAAATTATCGATCGCACCTATGATGACTTCCTCACGACCGTAGCCGAGGGGCGATCGCTCGATAAAGCAAAAGTTAATTCTGTGGCGCAAGGGCGAGTGTGGTCGGGCATCCAAGCCCAAAAAGTGGGATTGGTGGATGAACTGGGCGGGTTAGAAGCGGCGATCCAGGCAGCCGCCGATCAGGCAAAACTGGGAGACACTTGGAGTCTTCAGGACTATCCCGAACCGCGCACCTTCCCACAACAGCTTTTGGAAAGTTTGTTTGGCGTAACGTGGCGCGATCGCCTTGCCCGAACCCATTCCACCGATCCGCTTACAGCAGAACTGTTACAGGTTCAGAGCCAGATGCAAATCTTTTCTCAACTGAATGATCCGCGTCAGGTGTACTCCGTCATGCCGTTCCTGCCAACTATTCAATAGTTAGGATGGCCGCGAGACAGGATGACAAAAGACTCCCAGATCGGAACGGATCACTCTGTTGCCCAACTTGTCCCAAGGTCGAGCCGGATTACTCCTCATCCAAACTTTGATTTTCCGGCTTGGGGCGATCGCTGCTCCAAGCCCACCATGCGGTACCACAGCTACAATGGTAAAACTCTTGCCACTTGCGGCGATGATCTTCGGTATACACCGGAGCTCGACGATTGATCCAAACGGCCTGCGCCTCCATGCAGGATGCTTTGCAGGTCGGACAGCAAAAGGGATGGGCATGTTTTGCCGATTGTGCCCAATCCGGCGGTGCAGGCGAGAAAGCATCCATAAAGGCGTAGCAAGGCATCCTGTGCAAAGGTACGAACTTATCCTAGCGTCATTCTAGAAACTCAAACGCAGGGGACAAGTGCTTCCTTGGACACGGAATCGCTTAGCATAACTTTGCACGTTTCTGCGACCAACCCAGTGCCAAATCTAGCGTTTTCCGATACTGTTGAGATACAAAATGGATGCCCTGTGGGGTTCATAGTTAGTTTGGAAATTGAACGTTCAGAGGCAATTGCCCAGGTAACGTAAAACTAATCCCTAGGTTCACTCTCCCCGCATATCAGGATACGGAGATATATGGCATGATTCTCAACGTGATTTCGTTCGTGGGCATCTTTTTTCTGTGCGCGATCGCCTGGATCTTTTCCGAGAATCGTTCAGCGAAGTATTTTCCCTGGCGTGTCGTCATTTGGGGCATTGTACTTCAGCTCATTTTGGGATTCCTCGTCTTCTGGTTCCCCCCTACCAAGTTTGCCCTCAATGCCTTTAGCCGACTTCTTGACAGCGTCTTCATCGCTGCCGATGCCGGGGCACGTTTTGTCTTTGGCCCTGCGTTAATCCCCCTTCCAGGAGAAGCCCCTCAACCTGGTATTGGCACCATTTTTGCCTTCCGGGTATTGCCCACGGTGATCTTCTTCGGTGGCTTAATGGCGCTACTGTACAATATTGGTGTGATTCAACCTGTTGTGAACTTCTTTGCTCGCATCTTCTACCGCACCATGCGCCTGAGTGGAGCGGAGGCTCTGAGCGGAGCCGCTAACATCTTTGTGGGCATTGAATCAGCCATTGTAGTGCGTCCGTTTTTGGCAAGAATGACGCGCAGTGAGCTGTGTGCGATTTTAGCCTGTTGCTTTGGAACCGCAGCATCCTCGACCCTAGCGATCTACGTCCGAGCACTGGAAGATGTCTTCCCTAACATTTTGCTCCACCTGATTTCTGCGTCTATTATTGCGATTCCGGCCTGTTTCCTACTGTCGAAAATCCTGGTTCCCGAAACCGAAGTTCCGGCAACTGCAGAAGGCATCGATCAGATGACGACCGATGCCGATCAAGATGATAGCCTTCAGCAGATTGCGGGAGAGGCGATTGAAAATATGAGTCCTGTGGATGCGGCGATCTTGGGAGCGATCGACGGGATGAAAATGGCTGTCACGATCGCGGCGGTTCTGATCTTTATTGTGGGAATTGTTTCTCTCATTAACCAACTCTTTGCGGGTCTGGCGGCCTTAGCAGGTACCGGAATTCCGGTGCTAACCCAGATCGGTCAGGTGTTCAGCGTGGTCACTATCGAGAACATTTTAGGCGTTCTCTTCCTGCCACTAACGCTGCTGACGGGCGTTTCACTGGACTGGAATGAAATTTGGATGTCTTCAGTCCTCATTGGAAGTCGCCTACTGCAAACCGCTATTCCCTCCTATCAAAAACTGGGACAGCTTGGTGCTGAAGGAGTACTGAGCGATCGCGCCATCTTGATCGTGAGTTATGCCCTCTCTGGGTTTGCCCATATTGCCTCCGTGGGCATCTTTGTCGGTGGATTAATTTCGCTGATTCCGTCTCGCCGCAGAGATATTTCAGAACTGGGCTGGAAGGCTCTGTTCGTAGGAACCTTAGCCACCATCATGATTGCCTGCGTTTCTGGCGTGTTTGATACGGGTGATCCCAGCATTTTGGGCGATCGCGCAACTCCTATCCCCGCCGTTGAAACCCCTGCACCTGCACCATCAACGCCATCTCCCGCCTCTCCTAGCCCATAGCTGTATTGGCCCAGCCCCTCCACGTAAACCTATGGCGGAATAGAACGTTGATGTCCTTTGGGAAAGGGTGCTATAGTGACGTCAGTACTTCAGTAGTACTTGCTCCTTTTGAAATTGAGTCCGTTTAGGAATTAAGGAGGTGATGCCCATGCAAGATAGTAGTAAATGGATGGGTCATCAAGTTGAAGGAAGTCGGCTGTGCGCCGGAGCTGTTCTCTAGGGAATTGTCCTAGGTATTCAATATTTGGACGTTTCCAACATTTGGAGAGTATATCGGATGATTAACTTGAGTTCCTTCCGGCAGTTGATTTCAACTTGAAGACCCGCTAGACCGCTCCCACTTTTGGTAACTAAGGTTACTCCTAGTGGGAGCGGATAGTTTTTTAAAGCAACCGTGTAAACCTCAGCTAGGTGCAACCATGGCCCAACGACTATCAGACACCGCCATCCAAGAGCAAATTCGCACAGTACCCGATTGGAGTTTGGAAGGCTCCACCCTAACGCAGTCGTTTAAGTTTAAAGACTTTTTGGAAGCGATCGCCTTTGTGAACCGCTTGGTTGAGCCCGCTGAGGCCGCAGGGCATCATCCCGACATCTCAATCTCCTACAACACCGTGGCGATCGCCCTCACAACCCATGATGCGGGTGGCTTAACCCAGCTTGATTTCAACTTGGCGAGCGTCATCTCTCAGATTGCCAAATCTCTATCCTGATCAATCCCATTTCAGCCGTAATTCTGGATAGAGGATGACTTTGGGCAACTTAAACTCAATGCCCTGTTCTATAAACTTCCCGCAAATTTTCTAACTTCTTGTTGAAGTACTAGGACTTTTTAGGAAGCTAATGCTATAACTAGCTATATAGAGCCTAAGTTGTTTAGATCTCTATTTCTAGGTGTGAGGAAAAAATAATGACTAAGATTTTTTGGAAATCTTTGCTAGTAGCTCCAGCATTCTTAGGTGCAGCCATGCTTGCGTCCTCTGGCGCGATCGCCGCAGAAGCCCAAGATGCTGTTGAGTCTTCAGTAGAATTTGTTCCCGTTGAATTGTCTGACGTTACATCAGTAGACGCAATTGTAGACGCTGAAGCGACCGTTGATGTAGCTCAAGCTGCTCCTGTTGACTCTTCGTCTTTGAACCAGGTTGTTCAGTACGCAAACGAGAGCAACGTCAACGCGATGGGTCAGGTAACCTCCATCGATCAGCTTTCTGATGTTCGTCCGACCGACTGGGCGTACCAAGCGCTGCAATCCTTGGTTGAGCGCTATGGCTGTATCGCAGGTTATCCCGATGGAACCTACCGCGGTCAGCAAGCGATGACTCGTTTTGAGTTTGCGGCTGGTTTGAACGCTTGCTTAGATCGAATCAACGAAATCATCGCGGCTGGTCTGGCAGACGTTGTTACGAAGGAAGAGTTGGCTGCTATCCAGCGCTTGCAAGAAGAATTTGCGGCTGAATTGGCAACCCTGCGTGGTCGTGTAGATGCTCTGGAAGCTCGTACCGATGAGCTAGAGGCCAATCAGTTCTCCACTACCACCAAGCTAAGCGGTACGGTACTGTTCAACGTTGCAGCTGAGTTCGGTGATGTTGCTAGCGACCAAGCTACCTTTGGATATCGCGTTCGTCAAAACTTTGACTCCAGCTTTACGGGTGACGATCGCTTGCGCGTTCGTCTCCAGGCTCGTGACATTGAAGACTTCGCTGGCGATCCGGAAGGATTCTCCTACTCGGGTGACAGCAATGGCGATGTTGTTCTAGACGATTTGTTCTACGACTTCCCGCTGAGCAGCAACATCGATGTTCGCATTGGTGCAAACAAGCTGGCGGTTGATGACATGGTTGCAAGCACCATCAGCCCTCTGGATAGCTCTGACTACGGTTCGCTGTCGAACTTCGGCCTCCCGCAGCAGTATGAACTCCTGGCAACAGGTGACGCTGGTGCAGGCTTAATCTTCCAGTTCAGTGATGCATTGAGCTTGGATGTAGGTTACACCGCGGGTACTGCATCTGATCCTAACCCTGGCTTTGGTCTGTTCAACGGTAGCTACAGCGCTATCGGTCAGTTGACCTATCTGGGTTCCAACTGGCAGTCTGCCCTCACCTATATCCACACTTACCTTTCCTCTGCGGATTTGGGTGCAACGACCAGCGGTGTTGTAGGTAACACCTTCGGCTTCCAGACCAACTTCATCTTCGGTGATATTGAAGTGGGTGGTGGTATTGCTTACGCTGAAGCAATTGAGCTGGCTACTGGCGATGCTGATGTATGGAGCTACCAGGGTACTCTGGCAATCAACGACCTAGGTGGCGAAGGCAACAAGCTAATGCTGCTCGGTGGTGTTCTGCCCTACACCCGCGATGCTGGTCTGTCCGCATTTGATGGCGACTTCTCAATCGATCCAGGTGGTGATACCTCGGTTCTGGTTGAACTGTCTTACTTATTCAAGGTCAACGATCGCATTTCGATCACCCCTGGTATCATCTGGGTTGAGGATGCCATTGACAGCGGTGATGATGCGTTCATCGGTGCATTGCGTACCACCTTCCAGTTCTAAGATGGCTTAGATTGGCTAAGGTTTAGCTAAGTAAAAGGGTTTGTGGCATTGCTACAAGCCCTTTATCGTGTCTTTAAAGTTGGGATAGCGCCACTTGCCTTCAGTGGGTGATCGAGAATCCCGACGTTGACGAGTTTGACGACGAGGTCAACTATGGCAGAAAAGCGAAAATCTTCTCCGAAGGATGCTCAGGGAAATCGACTGGTCTATTCCGAGTTTGGCAATACCGACTATGCCCCAGCAACGGAACGTGCCCAGCCCAATTTGCCACCCCAACAACAAAACCTGCGTGTCCAAGTCTCTCGTAAGGGGCGCGGCGGCAAGACCGTAACCGTTATCAGTGGCTTTCAGTCGAGTCCTGAAACTCTTTCAGGGCTGCTGAAGAAACTCAAGGCTCACTGTGGCTCGGGTGGAACTGTAAAAGAGCAGACCCTGGAAATTCAAGGTGATCATGCCCAAACGCTGCTTGATCTCCTGATAAAAGCAGGCTACAAAGCCAAGATTAGCGGCGGGTAAGGATTCCCGGCCTAAGCCTTCAAATAGCCTGCGGCGATCGCTCCTTCAATGTGTTGTTCTACCCAACTCCATAGCGCTGGAGCACCAACGGCGATCGCCTGCATCCGGCCTTCAACTTGACGCCGTGAAATACCGTGTAAACGCCAGGTGTGGCCGTTCGTCTGTAAATTGTTGAGAAACGGTTGGAGACAATCGAGCGCTTTGGCGAACTGGGCATTGGTTGTGATCTGTTCTTCGTATTCGTCCCAGTAGGCGCGAAACTCACAAGCTTGATCTGGCGGTAGGAGTCCAAAGAGCCGCTCCGCAGCACGCTGTTCTCGTTCCGGTTTGCTGTCGTTGCCGTGGTCATCGTAGCAGAAGGTATCCCCCGCATCGATTTCCACCAGATCGTGAACCAACAGCAGTTTTACAACATGAAGTAAATCGACGGCCTCGGGTGCGTATTCCACAAAGGCGATCGCCATTAGGGCAATGTGCCATGAGTGTTCAGCGCTGTTTTCTCGCCGCGATCCATCGGTAATCAACGTTTGTCTCAAAATCGTTTTAAGCTTGTCAATTTCCATAACAAACTGCAACTGTTGGGACAGACGGGATTCAACCGCGATTGTTGGATACATAAGCTTCTAAGTTTGAGAAGGAATTGCTGAGAACTATACCTGGTCTACACGAACCATCGCAGGCACAACGCCATTTTTATCCGAATAGGTTTGCGGCGATCGCCCATTAACCTTCGGAGTCCTCGCTGTTAGTGGATGATGATTGCGTAGACCGCGATCGCGCCATGCGTGGGTTGCGCGGCTTTCGCCCCATACAAGACTGAATTTGGCTCTTAAATTGCTGAAATTGCCGTTGAGTCGTTTGCCAGGGCGTTTCTGCCCCTTCTAGGCTACCCATCTGATTTTTGGCCAGCCACCGAGCTCTTAACCATCCCATCGACAGTCCCCCAATCAAGCCCAAAATAAGGCTTAACCCCGGTGGGTACCCTGTTAGGGCAAAGCCCAGGAAAAAAATTAACCAAAACCGAAGCCCTGTACTAATGCCATCTGATCCCATCGCGTTTCGTACGTCTGAGTTTGCAATATATTCAGGTGCAGGGCTCGGTGTGTTGATTCAGAAGGAGCAACCCTCAAGCCCGGAACTGTGCCCGAATGTCTTCGATCCGCTTGCGATTCACACCCAAATCCGACTGGCCGAGCCGGGACGCAGACCGTACCTGGATCACCTGTGCAGTTGGATCGACGAAGAATTCCACATCATCCACAAATCCCATGAGGGCGCTTGTGAATTCAGCATACAAGTAGTCCTCTGTCTCCGTAATGATAGCGGTGCGATCCATGCCTTGAACTATGGATTTAATCGCTGCAAGCGCTTGTTCCGGAGAGGTTGTGTAGGGGATGGGAGCAATTTTATGCTCGGCATCTCCATCGGGCGCTTGGCTGCTGACACAGTTGGGTGAGCTAGGGCAGGCGGACAGTTTGCCATCCTGAACGCCAAGGGTGGTGGGACGTTTTCCTGAAAACTTGAACACCGTTCCTCCAGAGGATGCTAAGTAAATGGCGGATGGAGGCTGTGGACTGGCGATCGCCGCTTGAACACCGCCAAAGCTAATCAAGATCAGGATACAAAACGATAGGCACAATGCTAAGCCAGCTTTGATCATTCCGAATCTTCTAACCTCCGTTACTGCTGTTAATCTTATGAGACTATGGAACAAAACGGGAGACAGTGATAGTCTGTCCTGTGCAAGGAGCACCTACTTTAGTCCGCAACTTTAGCGAGTGGTTTCAGCCAAGCGCTTGCATAACTCTTTCAAACTCCTACCGTACTTAAGTATGAATCACTTTCTTTGTGGATGGAATGCGAATCGACTGAACGCGATCGCCCCTTTCTCTGCGAGCGTTGTCGCGGCTCTCGTCACAGGGGCGATCGCCGCACATCCGGCCTCTGCTATCGAAGTCCAGGTTTCTCCGTCCGATCCAGAACTGGGCGATACATTATCTGTAGTGGTTGAGACTACAGGGACGGAAACCGAAGCCCCCGTCGTCCAGTTTCAGGATAAAAGCTACACCACCTATGAACTCCGAGACAACGTTTATCGCGTTCTTCTGCCCACGAGTCCCCTCGACACTCCAGGAGAACACGCCTTGACGGTCACAGGCGAAGACGATCAGCGGAACCTAGCCGTTTGGCTGAAAAACCGGGAGTTTCCAACTCAAAGTATTTGGCTTCCCCCCGATCAAGAAACGGATATCAGCGATTACGAATACAACATTGTGGATGCGTTTAAAGCGCTCGTCACACCCGAGAAGTTTTGGAATGGGGCGTTTCTTCGTCCCACCAATGGAGATGTATCGACCATTTACGGCATTCGTCGCTACTACAATGGCGAATTTGCAGAAGATTACTACCATCGCGGCGTTGATTATGCAGCATCGACCGGGACTCCCGTTGTGGCTCCCGCTGCCGGACGCATCGCATTAGTCGGATATGAGGCCGATGGTTTTGTGATTCATGGCAATGTTGTTGGAATTGATCACGGTCAGGGCGTGCTGAGTATCCTGATGCACCTGAATAGCATTAGTGTACAAGAAGGAGACATGGTGGAAGCTGGACAACAGATCGGCACCGTCGGTGCAACGGGGATGTCCACAGGCCCTCACTTGCATTGGGGGCTATACGTGCAAGGAGTAGCCGTTGATCCAGTGCCTTGGCGCTACGAAGGGTTTGAATAGCCCTGATGGTTCGGAACTTTGCGCGAAAAAAGGGCGACTTTTGGCGATCCCACCGATCCAAATCGCCCAAACTTTCGGAGAATGGCGATCGCGCCTCGGCTGAGGTCACCCCAAACGCAATGCTTTTCCCTAGGTTGCAGTGCCCCGTTCCGGGTTAATTTGGCGTACCAGGTGAGCTAGTTCAGGAATGATGAGCTTTTCCATGCCCAACTGCACCGCGTTGGTCGAACCCGGTAGGGAGAAAATGAGCCTCTGTTTATAGATGCCCGCGATCGCCCGTGACGCCATGGCTCGCGAGCCAACCTCTTGATAGCTCAACCAGCGAAATAGCTCGCCAAACCCCGGTAACGTTTTTTCGAGGAGTTGGGCGATCGCCTCATAGGTCGTGTCTCTTGGCGCAATCCCTGTGCCGCCGTTCAAGATAATGGCATCAATGGGCACCTGACCTGCCAGCTCAACAATCCGGGCACAAACCTCCTGGGGGTCATCTTTGAGAACCGTGTAACTCACCGGACGGTGGCCTGCCCCGGTTAACAATCGTTGAATCAGTTGACCACTGCGATCGCTTTCCGGGGTGCGAGTATCACTGACTGTAATCACAGCACAGGAGACCGACAGAGGTGTAGAGTCAGGATGCGGATAGTGCGCCATAGAAAACTTAGACTTCGCCACACACAAGTGATTTGATATGAATTCCCAGGAGACGGACGGAGGTAAAAGTCTAGCAACAGGCACAGAGCAAGTGCGATCGGCGTGGAAACACCTGCTCCACCCCTATCCAGTGCGGCCTAAGCTTTTTGGAATCCAAGATCATTTTGCTCAGCATAGCGCTCCATAAAGCGCATAAACCGATCCCACTCCTCGGCACTTCGCATAATGTAGATTGCCTCGATTGCCTCAGGTTGGCCGTTGACAAACTTTGCTTTCACCTCCCGTGATACCAACTCGCCTTCTTCATCCACGAGGTACATCCCGGTGACTTGAAGATTGCTCTCGCGGCTCAGCGCATCAGGATTTTGAAAATAGAAAAAGGCTTGCCCACTGCTGCCATCCCGGGCACGGGTAAGGCGGATATCAGGAATTACGGTTTCTGCCACGCCTTGGGCAAATTGAATTTCAGCCATAACGATTGCTATTACACCTAATAAACAAATGCGTCACCTACAGTTTTTCCATCATCCCATCTCGCTAACCCCTCGCGAAAGGCATTTCGGTGAAAAAGTTCGTGCACAGGGTAAGACCTCGGCGTGTCTTACCGCATCCTAGACGATGGTGAATTGCAGGTCTTACATAGGGTTCGCCCCTCTTTTAGATTGGAATGCATGCTGAGCATTGTCGAGGATATTGTCCAAAAAGTCCCCTCCACCGGGATTTTGCCCTGTTCGGGAATGCGTTAAGATGTCGAGGCTAAACATCGCAGCTGTTTGGGAAAATCCGGTGATTGATAACGGCCTACCTTTAAGGATAGGTGGTGCTGTTGGCAAAGTCCGGTGCTGTGCCGCAACTGTGAGTGGAAGTCAATACGCTTTCACAAGCCAGAATGCCAAACAGTGTGCTGCTCATTACATGTCCTGCGTTGCACAGGATAAGGAGTTTCAGTTCATGGTTATGCATCGGGAAAACAATTTGCATCGTTCGAGCGCGATCGCGCCAATTTTGCCCCCTACGCTCCAGAGCGATCGCCTCGCCTCTGAGGCCTTGGGGAACCTTGCACCCCTTCCCCTTCAGCGTCCCGTTTTGCTGGTGGGTCACGGGAGCCGAGATGCGGAGGGTCGGCAAAACTTGCTCGATTTTGCCCATGCCTATCAGCAGCTTGACCTCTCCCGTCCCGTTGTCCCCTGCTTTCTCGAACTGACAGAGCCTTCGATTCAGCAAGGTGTGGATGAATGTGTTGCCCAGGGCTATACCGACCTGTCCGTTTTACCGGTTCTACTTTTCGCTGCACGACACAATAAGTTCGACGTGACCAACGAACTCGATCGCGCCCGCCAGCGTCACCCGCAGCTTACCTTCCACTACGGTCGGCACTTTGGGATTACACCGGGCATTTTGGATCTATGGCGATCGCGCCTTGAGGAATTGGATCAGCCGGAATGGAACCCCCAGGGAATTTCCCGGGCGGATACCGTTCTCCTGTTTGTAGGACGGGGAGCTAGCGATCCCGATGCCAACGGGGATGTATACAAAATGGCGCGAATCCTCTGGGAAGGGAGTGGCTATAAAACCGTTGAAACCTGCTTCATTGGCATTACCCATCCCCGATTAGAAGAAGGGTTCAACCGCGCCCGCCTCTATCAGCCAAAGCGAATTATTGTCCTACCCTATTTTCTATTCACAGGCGTACTCGTCAAGAAAATCTACGACATTACCGCCCAACAGCAGGCTCAGTTCCCAGAAATCGTCATGCAGTGCTTGCCCGAAATGGGAGTGCATCCTCAGCTCTTTGCAGTGCTGCGCGATCGCGAACTGGAAACACAGTTAGGGCAAGTGCAGATGAACTGTGAGATGTGCAAGTTCCGGTTAGCAGCCTTAGAGAATTCCGGAAATGGTCACGCTCACGGGCACAGTCATGGGCACAGTCACCATCACGGACATTCCCATCACCCCGATCATGGTCACGCCCATAGTCATAGTCATAGTCATGGTCACGGGCATGATCATCCGGCTGAGGATCCCTATGCAGAACCAGAGCAATATCACGATCGCATCTGGCAAGTGCCCTAGGAACGTGATAAACCAGATTGAAGGTAGGCAATACGAGCAATTTCTGCGATTTCGACTATGATTGATGCTTCCAATACATCGAGTGAGAGCTTAAAAGCAGGCGATCGCGTCCGTCTTTGTGAGCCTCCCCCTTACTTTAAAACTGCCGATCCCATGCCCATGCTGCGGCCACCGGGCGTCGTCGCTGTGGGCGAAGAAGGAACCCTGATGGATTATCGTCCGGGCGGAACGTGGAGTGTTCGCTTTACGAAAGGAACATTCCTTCTGGATGCAAAATATTTAGAGACCATTTCTCCGGAACCCGATCAGGAGTCTCCGGATACTGAGGATAACCAGCCCTAACAGCTAGAGCAGTTACATAGGGAGGCATTGCTTCAGTATCGATAGCAAATGCCTCTCGTATGGTTCCATTTATCCGTCAAGCGTTTCTGAAGGGCGATCGCCAATCTGCAAACAAATAATCTAAATCGGAATACAAACCTAAAGGCACAAAATTGCGTTATTATAGTTCATCTAGGATGATAGCTGTCGGGTCATGCCGATTAGCATTCGTTTATGTCACAAGACGGTAGGCAAGTGTTTGCCTGCCGCACTCCAGCGTCAGTTGTAAGTTTCATACACATATAGTTTGTTCACGGAAAAACCTTGTAGGAATAGCATGGTCAATCAGGCAACACCCGACATCGGCTTTACACATGAGGATTTTGAAAGGCTCCTCGATCAGTACGACTATCACTTTAGTCCTGGCGATACGGTTGCTGGAACAGTTTTTAGCATCGAACCGAGGGGTGCTCTGATTGATATTGGCGCGAAGACGGCTGCCTACATTCCTATTCAGGAGATGTCGATCAACCGGATTGAAAGCCCAGATGAGGTGCTTCAACCCAACGAAACCCGTGAGTTTTTCATCCTAAGCGATGAAAACGAAGATGGTCAGCTTACCCTTTCGATTCGCCGCATTGAGTATATGCGGGCATGGGAACGCGTGCGTCAGCTTCAAGCTGAGGATGCGACCGTTCGCTCTGCCGTGTTTGCGACGAACCGGGGTGGAGCGCTCGTTCGTATCGAAGGACTGCGCGGATTTATTCCTGGCTCTCACATCAGCACTCGCAAGCCGAAAGAAGATTTGGTTGCGGAAGAACTGCCCCTCAAGTTCTTGGAAGTTGATGAGGATCGGAATCGCCTCGTGCTTAGCCACCGTCGTGCGTTGGTTGAGCGGAAGATGAATCGTCTCGAAGTTGGCGAGGTTGTTATTGGAACCGTTCGCGGCTTGAAACCCTACGGTGCCTTCATTGATATCGGTGGTGTCAGCGGATTGCTCCACATTTCCGAGATTTCCCACGACCACATCGATACACCCCATAGCGTCTTCAATGTAAATGACGAAGTGAAAGTCATGATTATTGATCTGGACGCAGAGCGGGGGCGGATCTCGCTATCCACCAAGCAGCTTGAACCCGAACCGGGTGACATGGTTAAGAATCCTCAGTTGGTGTACGACAAGGCTGAGGAGATGGCTGAGAAGTATCGTGAACGGATGCTTCAGCAGGCTCAAGGTGCTGATGAATATGCCGCAGAACCTGAGGCTGTGGTTGAGGACGAAATTCCTCCAGCGACAGATGATGTTGTAGAGGAAGAGCCCATCATGGCAGGTGAATAGACCATTTCGTCTATTCGTAAGTCCTTAAAATTTTAGAAGGGGGTGAATTTCACCCTCTTTTTTGTTGGATTATTAAACGCTGAATTACCCCCTGAATATAAAAACTATGGTTACCATCCGGTGTAAAAATGTTGTTTTCCACGATATCCAAGCCATCTTATTTGATAAAGACGGCACGTTAGCAGATGCAGATCAGTATCTACGACAACTTGCCCAGCGGCGATTGCGCCTCATAGATGCCCAAATTCCAGGCACCCAAGATCCACTGCTAATGGCCTTTGGCGTCAATGGCGATCGCCTAGACCCGGCTGGTCTTATGGCTGTAGGAACCCGACATGAGAATGAAATTGCGGCAGCGGCCTACATTGCTGAAACTGGACGCGGCTGGCGAGAAGCAGTAGCCATTGCGCAATCGTGTTTCCGGGAGGCAGATCAATCCTTACCGAATAAGGCTGCTCACACCCCATTGTTTGACGGAGCACTAACCTTACTGCACATCCTCCACCGTGCAGACATCCGGTTGGGAATTATATCGGCAGACAGCCCAGACCATGTTGAAGAGTTTGCCGCGTTTTATCAGCTCACCCCACTACTCTCGGTTCAGATGGGCAGTACCGAATCCTTAGCGAAACCAAATTCCGCCATGATTATCCAAGCCTGTGCAGTTATGAATGTCCTGCCACGGCATACGCTAATCATTGGTGATGCTGACTCTGATATCGAGATGGCGATCGCGGCGTCCACAGCGGGTTGTATTGTAATTAATCGAGGCTCTGGACTAACCCCATCTCTAACCAATGCAAATGCCATCATTCAAGACTTGAGCGAGATTCAAGTTCGATATTAGGAAAAAGTCTTGAGTTGTAAGGCGCGATCGCACCATGAGGTATAGCCAAGCGGGTAAACTATACTACTATGAATGGATCGTTGTGATCCGTTTGCGGAGTTTATTCGTTTGATATTCCGTTTCTTTTGAAAAATCAAGGAGAGGATACGCTCTTGTCTCGTCGCTACCTCTTTACCTCAGAGTCGGTTACTGAAGGCCATCCCGATAAAATCTGTGATCAAATTTCGGATTCGATCCTGGATGCGCTACTGACCCACGATCCCCATAGCCGCGTCGCTGCAGAAGTGGTGGTGAACACAGGTCTTGTACTGGTTACAGGTGAAATTTCATCCAAAGCCCATCTCAATTACGTCGATCTTGTTCGTCAAAAGATTGCTGAAATTGGCTACGTTGATGCGAACAACGGCTTCTCCGCTGATAGCTGCTCTGTCATCTTATCGATTGATGAGCAATCACCGGACATTGCCCAAGGCGTTAATCAAGCTCAAGAAGCTCGCGAACTGTCCAGTGAAGAAGCGTTAGATGCCATTGGCGCAGGTGATCAAGGCTTGATGTTTGGCTTTGCCTGCAATGAAACACCAGAGTTGATGCCTTTACCTATCAGTCTGGCTCATCGTATTTCTCGACGCCTTGCATCAGTTCGTAAAACGGGGCAGCTTCCGTATCTGCGCCCGGATGGCAAGACTCAGGTTACGGTTGTTTATGAAGATGGCAAACCTGTTGGTGTCGATACAATCCTAATTTCGACTCAGCATACCCCTACGATTGACGCCATCACGGACGAAGCGGCGGTGCAGGCCAAGATCAAGACTGACTTGTGGAGCCATGTCGTGGAGCCTGTTTTCACCGACATTACAGTCAAGCCGGATACGAGTACCCGCTTTTTTGTCAATCCAACTGGAAAGTTTGTGATCGGTGGCCCACAGGGAGATTCAGGGTTAACGGGTCGGAAAATTATTGTCGATACGTACGGTGGATATTCTCGCCACGGAGGTGGAGCATTCTCCGGTAAAGATCCCACCAAGGTGGATAGAAGTGCAGCCTACGCCTGTCGCTATGTGGCTAAAAATATTGTGGCTGCGGAACTCGCTGAAAAGTGCGAGGTACAGTTGAGCTACGCGATTGGAGTAGCTCGACCTGTCAGCATCATGGTGGACACGTTTGGTACAGGCACCATCTCAGATGATCACTTGCTAGCGCTGGTTCAAAAGCACTTTGAGCTAAGACCTGCCGGAATTATCCAACTGTTTAACCTCAGTGCACTTCCGGGTGACCGGGGTGGACGCTTCTACCAGGACGTAGCCGCTTACGGCCATTTCGGACGTACTGACCTAGACTTACCTTGGGAAAAGACGGATAAGGCCGCAGTTCTGCAAGAGGAAGCGAAAGCGCTCCTCTCTGGTGTTTCTTAAAGTCACGTCCAACGCAATGACAAGGGCGGATGGTGTAGCAGTCCTGTGAACCATCCGCCCTTACTGTTCTCAACCTGGATTAGAATCCTAATGAGGTTTTAATCTTCTCCAACGCTACTTTCTCTTTGTCGCTCACTTTTTCTTTGCCCGTACCAAAGAGACCCGTTCCTGCCGCATTGGCGACGACTTCCGCACACTCGTACACAAACTGCTTGAATTCTGCGACCTCTTCAGCCGTTGCCTTCCCTTCCGTTAGGGCGATCGCCTCTTGAGTTGCGGCGATCGCCTTATCGACAGCCGTTCCGCTTTGCACATCTTCCGCCGTGATGTCCTCCTTATCGAGCTTAATGGAGCCAGCTTTCATAGCCTCTTCCGAGAAAGCGGCTTGAATGATGGAATTATTGGGATACTTTTTGCCCGCGTTCAACACTTCTTTAGACAGAGCGGCGGCTTCTTTTGCCGTTGAGATAATACCCAAGTCAACGGCTGCCGCCGCCATGCCAATTTGCATGGGGGCATTGCCGATGGTGGCTAATTCTTGTTCAGTGTAGGTGCTCATGGAGGTTTCCTAAACGAGTTGGATTGATTCTAGGACAAAGTCCCAAGAGTATTATTAGGGCAAACCATAAGAATCCTATAAAGCGCTTTGGAAATTTAAGATTTATTCTTACCCACAACTGACAGACGCATAAACTTGGACGTTGGCCTCCTATCAATTTTGAGTTTTGAGTTGTCAGTGCGTTGCTAGGTCAGGGATTTCAGCCTTTCATCTGTAGCTAGAATTTTTGAAATTGGGATTAGCATCCCCCAACCGTAGAACAGCGCAGATTAGTGCATCCTGTGAAAAAACAAGTATCCAAAAAACGCCCCGTACTGGGGCGCAATAGACAGAACCGTGAAATGGATTAGAGGCAGATTTCCTAACCTGGCCGCTTCTGTCCAGAGGCAAGAGAAGACACTAACGCCTTAGCTTCGTCTGCTCCGAGAGCATTCAAGATTTCGAGCAACTCATCCTGCAAGCGGGATGCATCAGGAGAGGTAGCGGTCGCGGGTGCTGACGACGCTAAGGATTGAGTCACAGAGAGCTCTTCGTCTTCGATGTAAATACAGACACCACCATCACAATTCAAACCAAGCTGATGCCAATACAGCGTTGGGATGGCGCGCCCCCGCTGAGCATAGTATTCGTGGTTGAGTAAATCGGATTCTAAATAAGCCTTGGGCGACTCATAGTATCGAGGATGACGGGCATGGGGAACCGTGAAACATCCAAAAAACTTACGATACTCTTCTGAATCCAAAATTGCTGTGATCAGGTGATGAACGCCTTCTGTCAGCAAAACATTACAGTAATCATGGACTTCCTCAGAGTTGAAGGGGGCACGTCCAAGGAAATGCTTGAAGCACGATTCAATAAACTTGAGATTAGTCGAGGTGTGGTAGAAAGAGTTGAGATAAACTTCAGAGTGCCCTAATTCTTTAAGAAAGCGCCGAACACCAATTTTGTCAGACAAGAAGTCTTTTTCGGCTTTGGCGAGCGATCGCCGTTCGTATGCATACGGCTGGCGTTCTAAGATTTGTTGGTAGATTTGATACAGCGCAGCTTGGCGTTCGTCACGAGTAGACGTCCGACTTACAGTAATCGGGGTGAAGCTATCCATATGCCTTCCTCCAAGGGTTTAAGACTGAAAGGCTGGAGTCGCAATAAAGATGCAGGAAAGCGATGTAATTAGGCGTGGGATTGGAGCACTTCGATTACTTTTTCAATGTAGGGGCGAATCAGTTCACTCTCGGCGGGAGGTAGAGTAGCGTTTACAGCGTCTTGAAGGTGCCGATACGCTGTTGCACAGTGGGAGGTTCTCTTGTAGGCCAAGATAATGGTGTCTAGCCAAGACATCATTTCTTCCATAAAGAAGGTTTCGTCATCTCGGAGTAGCGATACTGCAATGTAGCGCAGTACTTCGGTCATGTCGTACTGACACCGCTTGCCGTGTTGCTTAATCAGTTCAGGGTACTCATGGGCAAGCTGCTGGAGTGCCTTCAGTACCAGCTTGGGGCTATGTTCTCTGAGCTGATGGTACGCATTCAGACGCACCTGATAGCTATTCAGATACTGTTCAAGCGGTCGTAGCCCGTGGGCATCGAGATAACCGCCATCTACGGCAATGACATTTTTTCTAAGGTGTGGTTTAGGGCGTGCATAGTTGCGTTGAAGACTATTCAGCAGGACAAAATGCGGGGTAGATGATCAGGCAGGCGTTGGGGAAGTGTCTAAACGTCAATGAACCAACGATCGCGCTGATGAATTGAATGCCACGATGGGAAAACTTGGGCTGGCACGTGACTCAAACCAACCTGATTTGTATCGAACTCGGCCATAAATGAAGGGAATGATCCTTTCCCTGCTTAACGGATAACGTGAACGATGCAAGCGCTAGAGGCTGAGCGGGCGATCGCTCTCTTCGATCCGTCTATCGTCAGATTGCCCCAGCGATCGCCCTCATTCAACACCTCGATGCGTTTCTACATATCTCGATGTATTTCTTAATACATGGGTCGTGA
This sequence comes from Synechococcales cyanobacterium T60_A2020_003, assembly GCA_015272205.1. Lineage (NCBI taxonomy): Bacteria > Bacillati > Cyanobacteriota > Cyanophyceae > Synechococcales > Synechococcales cyanobacterium T60_A2020_003. Next base: position 24,914 of record JACYMB010000334.1, read on the forward strand.
AACACCTAAAATTCGTTCACCATTCCAGGCGCAGTCCTTCATTTTTCATGTAGTTTTGTAAATCGACCATTTTGCCTTGCGGGACGATTTCGGCTACTTCTAGGTCAGGATGTTGGGTGATCAGCCAGCCTGCAGTGACCCCAGCTGCGCCCCCAACCGCCCATTCCGCATGGTGGACACGGGTGAGGGCGTTCACAATATGGGTGACGGCGATCGCCTTGCCGCCAATCAAGACATTGTCAACGTCCTGGGGAATCAGGCTTTCGAGGGGAATCTGGACGGGACGCACGTTGAATTCTCGCGAGGGTGCGCTGCTGGCTTCTCCGGAATCTTGCCCGTTGCGGTAGCGGCAGCCGTGGATATCGATGTCATAGTGGGCGATCGCCACCACGGAGGAGGTGAAGTCCCGACCTCCGGGTAAGTCTAGCCGCAGATCGGCTTCGCGCATCGTGAATTCGTCTTGACCGTAGGCCGATCGTCCCAAAATGCGCCGACCTTCGCGGATATAGGGAACCATGCTGAGGCCGTTCAGGGTTCCCATGGGCATCTCGGCTCCGTAGAGAAAAGTGAGGAGGGTGTCCGGTTGGCTGTAGGTTTCCAGCATCCACTCAGCAAAGAGTAGAGCGTGATCTTCCCCGTGACGAAGGGCGATCGCTGAAATTCCCCCCAGCCAGTTTTGTCGTTGTCCGTTGGCATCCAGTTCTGCATCAGTGAGAATCAGCGGTGGATCCATCCAACTCCAGTCGTTGCCCCGGTTCCAGTTCACCATCGTAATGTCGCCTGGGGCTGGGTGATCGACGAAGGGATCGTTGAGAACGGTACTGACTACTCGCCGATAGTTGAAAAAGCTGCGTCCCTCAAAGACGGGAAAGCCTTCCATATCAAATTTGTGGCGATGCTCGTCACGGGAGTATTGGGGTGATATGTCTTTGAAGGCGGCTTTGCTGGCTCCCTGATCATCGTGCAAGCCCAACAGAAAGGGATAGGTAAATGCCTGGGTACATTGGGGATTGTCGCGATCGGCGGCGTTGAGTTCTCCGGTGGTGGCTTGGGATTCGGAGCCGATCCGGTGGGGAAAATTGGCCCAGCCGACGAGTTCGCCTGTATCCGTGGCGTCGATTACGATCATGCGCTTGCCCGGTGGGGGTTGGAGGCGCAGGGGCGTTTTGGTGAAGGTGTTATCTCCCGACCAGGAGTACCAGGAAGCTAGTTCTTGGGATAGACGACCTTGGGGCACGTAGGTTGAATCTTTGGGCGTTCTCGCTACGGCATAAATGGCTGTAATGCTCTCTCCGGATTCGTCAAATTCTGCGCCTTTGAAAGCGGTTGAGGTGCGCCATTGGCTGTTGGGTGCAGATGGTTGGGCGGCTTGTAAGAGTTGCTCTGAGGCGATCGCCCCTGCGATAGGTGGGAAACAAAGGTGTCCGACCCAGCAACTATTGATATCGGAGACTTTAGCGCTGTCCGAGATAGGAACCCAGTCGGGCAAATCGACGGGTTGTTGAGCAATCAAGGCTTTGAAATTTTGCCAGCTTGGGGAAAAGTTTTGCAGGTCGCGCATGGTCAGCGATTCGTCGATCGCCGCGACGCCTTGGGAACTGATCTGTCCGCCGAGCCAGGGGGTTAGCTCGATGAGGCAGGTGGTGGCTCCGGTTTGCATGGCGTGGGAGGCCGCCGCCACACCACCGAGGGAACCCCCAATGACGACAACTTCGCACTCCCAAATTTCATCGGGGTCGGGCAGGGGGGTGAGGATGGGGCGACCGTTGGGGGAGGTTGCAGATGGGGCGATCGCTAAGTCGGTATCTTTGGCGCTTTCGGAAACGCTTCCATTAACGAATTCCAGGATTGCAGCCTCTTGCCAGCGATACCATGACCAGCATCCCCCAGCACTGAAGGCGAGAATTCCAACCACTGTGCCGAGTAAAGCTAGACGTTTTCTTTTTGCGGACTTCCTAACCACCGCTATCGTTCCTCACCGAATCTGACAACGTTGCCAATGACTTTCACTAAAACTTTTAGGGAACTCGTCAAAGCGGCCATTTAGCCACTATCTCTTAGCCTTTTACACCTCGCCTCCAAGTCCATTCAAGATTTCCCTAAAGCTGTTTAAACCCGCCTCTAAGAGCTAATTTATAAAGTAAATCTTAAGCCGTCGTTAAACGTCGAAGCATCAAGCGCATTCGGGAGCCATAAATCATCGCTTCACTCACCTCTGAGTCCACCTCATAGTCTTTGCCTAGCCGTCGAAATCGATTCACCCCCCCCAACGTTCGCTCGACAATCCAGCGCTTCGGTAATACCAATTCTGAGTGTTGAGTTCTCAGTTTTGAGTTATGAATGCATTGTTACGCCAGGGATATTAGCCTTTCATCTGTAGCCGGAATTTTTGAAATTGGTATAACACCTCAAAGATCTCTGATTGCCGCTGAATCACTTCAACCCGCACGCCCTCACCACAAATCTGCTGTACTGCCGTCGCAAAGTTCTTACCGGAACAGCCCTGATCCACCCAAACCACCTCTAACAGAGCCAACTGATCCTGGGACTCCTCCAAAACCACGACTGCTCCTAATCGGTCTGAGGCATTCGCTTCTGTCACGAGTACCCCAATCAGGAAACCTCTCGAATCTACGACGATATGCCGCTTACGCCCTTTAACCTTCTTGCCACCATCAAATCCGTAGACCTCCCCCTTTTTTCCGTCATCTTGACGGATTGGGAATCAGCGATCGCTACAGTAGAATCCTCCTCTCGTCCTAACTGTGTCCGCAGGTTTGCTCGGATCTGGTCGTGCATCTGTTGCCAGACTCCCTTGCGTTGCCATTTCCGAAAGTAGAAATACACGGTGCTGTACGGTGGTAGGTCGTGCGGTAGCATTTCCCATTGGCACCCCTTCCGCTGCACGGAGAAGATACCGTTGAGAATTTCTCGGAAATCCACTTCAACGGGATGGCCAAATCCTTTGGGTTTCGGGATGAGCGGGCGTAACACCTCCCACTCAGAATCACTCAGGTCACTTGGATAGGACTTGCGGGTTGGGTTGGCAATGTCCGGAAGTTGAGTCATGGTTGGGGCGATATCTTGGATTTGCATCTAGCCTAAAACTGGTTTCAGTTCCCCCTAACCCTGCTTTGGTTCTTCTTTATAAATCAGTACTTACATCTGATGCCGCTAGCTTAGGTAACATCATGACTCGCCATTGAATCTTGATCAGTGCGATCGATTGTTTCGTGCAGAAAGTCTAATATAGCTGTTGCCCGCTAGCTTAGGACATGGACATTTTATGCAATCCCATCGCGCGTGTTTGCTTGTAGCTGTTGTAGTTTTCGCAAAAAAGCGCACCTCTCTAAGAAGTGCGCCCTAGCTAGTTTTGTGATCCTGTGTATTAGTTTTAGGCTCGTCTAAAAGAAGGCAGGACGATGGCGAATCAGGCTGAGAAACTCTTCACGAGTTTTTTGGTCGTCTTGAAAGACACCAACCATCGCACTGGTGACCGTCCATGATCCGGGCTTCTGGACTCCGCGCATCACCATACACATGTGCGTAGCCTCCATCACAACGGCAACGCCGCGAGGATCCAAAACTTCCTGAATCGCTTCCGCAACTTGGCGGGTGAGTCGTTCCTGCACTTGCAAGCGACGGGAATACATTTCCACAATTCGCGCCACTTTGCTTAGCCCTACCACCTTTTGATTCGGGATATAGGCCACGTGCGCCTTGCCCATAAATGGCAGCATGTGGTGTTCGCAAAGGCTGAAAAAGTCAATATCTCTGACCAAAACCATCTCATTATGACCTTCATCAAAGATGGCACCGTTCACCAGCTTCTCCAGCGATTGGTTGTAGCCAGAGGTCAAGAATTGCATGGCTTCAGCAACCCGCTTTGGCGTCTTCAACAACCCTTCCCGTTCTGGATCTTCACCCACGCCTAACAAGATGGAGCGAACGGCATCCATCATGTCCTCTTTCGCGGTTTCAGGCACAGGATGAGGTTGGGAAACCTGTCCATGGGAGGTGCTGCGATCAGGACGAGAAGTAACTTGAGACGGCTTTTCCTTAGAGTCTGTGGATAGGGACATCGTACCGTTTGTACCGTTTGAAGCAATAGTCATAGGTTGTACAGTGTTATTTCCTGTGATCGATTTGGACAAGGGGCGATCGTTCGCTCAGTTACGGAACCAAGCGGTGAGCAAGTTATAGTGCTCCTGCACTAGGCATTACAATCAACTCTTCGATGACAGCCTCTTCGGGCATGAGGACGGCTTGAAGAATAGTTTGAGCAACGGTAGCGGGGGTCAGCATTTTGTCACGCCCAAAATCAGCGTGTACGGTGTCTGTATCCCAAATCGGCGTGTTGACCGCTCCGGGGCTGACAATCGTTACTCGAATTCCATTACTCCGCTCTTCTGCGGAGAGGGTTTTAGAGAGCGAAATCAAGGCGGCCTTGCTGACGTTATAGGCTCCCCACCCCGGAAACGCTTGATATCCTGCAATCGAGGCGACGTTAACGATGGTTCCCGATTGGCGATCGCGCATGGAGGGCAGCACGGCTTGAATACATTGAAAAACGCTGGTTAGGTTCAAGTCCAATACCCGCTGCCAATCCTCCAAGGGGATAGAGCGCAAATCCCCGGTATACCCAATTCCGGCGTTGTTCACCAGGATGTCAATCGGCTCGCCAGCGGTGGCGATCGCTTCCACCTTAGCCTTGACCTCATGCACCTGTGCCAGATCAACGGCGTAAACCTCAGCACTGACACCGAGTTGGCGCACGTGCTGAGCAACTGGCTCTAGGCGATCAGTGGAGCGACTGACTAAAGCTAAATCAATACCAGCCTTTGCAAACGCGATCGCCGTCTCTTTGCCGATACCGCTACTGGCTCCGGTAATCAAAGCACGTCGCTTTTGGGATAAAACCATGAAAAATCTCTAGTTGACACTGTTGAAACAATTGTTCTATCTACAGCGATACCTCCATCACGGCAGATCGCGAAAGAGAGGTGGACAGGAAAACCCCTAGCCCGCAGGCTGGATCATGTAGGAGCGGAGACAGATGCCAAAGAGCCGTAGAGCGATCGTTGGCAGCAAGAGTCGGCTAATCCTAAAGGTCATTAAGGCAAAGCACCTCTTTAATACTGGAAACTTTTGAAGGACGCACTAAGTAGCGCCCCATTCAGGGAGTGTGGTCAGGAAACGTCATCTAAATTTAGTGTAGGAACCTTAAATTCAGATGAACATCGTCACTTTACTCAAAAGCGACCTTTCGAAATTTTAGAATCGTAACGCTTCGTTACAAATCCCATATTGAATTATAACACCGCGTTTCTTCATTCCATGATGGAATTCTGTGCGGTGATTACCGAACTTTCGTGATGTTTTAGTGCCATTAGGATTAGAACGCCCTAGGATATGCCAATTCAATAGGACTTAAGCAGAGGCTTCAGTCGTAAACATACCAATGCGTCTAAATTTCTGGTAACGGATCTCCCGGCGCTCTGCACTGCTCAAGTGACTGAGTTCCGCTAGGTTACGGACAAGAGCCTCCTTCAACGTTTCAGAGGTTTGTAGTGGATCCGAATGAGCACCCCCGACAGGCTCCGGCAAAATTTCGTCTAAGATTCCCAGAGATTTCAAATCCGTTGCGGTGATTTTGAGGGCTTCTGCCGCCTGCGGAGCTTTCGCCGCGTCTTTCCATAAAATGGCCGCGCAGGCTTCGGGGCTAGCAACGGTATAGACAGAATGCTCAAACATCATGAGGCGATCGCCCACACCAATTCCCAAGGCCCCCCCCGATCCGCCTTCACCAATGACGGTGCAAATAATGGGTACATCGAGCCGAAACATTTCCCGCAAATTAAAAGCGATCGCCTCTCCTTGTCCCAGGCGCTCCCCTTCTACGCCAGGATACGCACCAGGGGTGTCAATGAACGTGAAAATGGGCATCCCAAAGCGGTTCGCATGATTCATCAGCCGCATCGCTTTGCGGTAGCCGCCCGGAGAGGCCATCCCAAAGTTGCGAACCACATTATCCTTAGTATCTCGGCCTTTTTGGTGCCCAATAATCACCACTGGACGCCCATCAATGCGGGCAATCCCACCCACTAATGCCTTATCGTCTGTTCCCGTGCAGCGATCGCCATGCAATTCGATCCACTCATCGCTAATAGCTTGTACATAGTCCAGCGTGCTGGGTCGGCGAGGATGCCGCGCCACCTGCAATCGTTGAGCAGGAGAGAGGCCACTAAAGATCTCCTGCCGCAACTGCACCGCACGATTCTCAAGCTGACGAATCTGGTCAGACACGTCTACGTCATTTTCCTCAGCCAGTTCGCGAATCTGGGCAATGCGAGATTCGAGTTCGATCAACGGCTTCTCAAAATCAAGAAGAATGGGTCTGCGTTCGGGGGTAGGCATAGCTATAAGATCTAGCGTTTGGCGTTTGAAGGGGGTGCGATCGCCCTTAAGGCGGTCTTTAAAGCTTGATGACCTGGATCTGGATGAAGATTCAGAGTCACCCAGCGTAGACGACTTAAATTAAGAGGGGTTGGAATCCGTGCTTGACCGAAACTTGGCCAATTAAATCCATTTTCTCCAGCGTGATTTGATTTCGCCCCCACGAGAAATTAGTGTAGAGCTTTTCAAACTCCAGCAGCATAGACTCCGCAAAGCAAGCAAAAAGCTGGCGGCCAGGAACGTCCATATTCACAATACTCATGATCCGCCAGTCGATATCCAGCGAATGCTCAACAATCCCACCATTCAACACATGAATCCCAGGATACTGAAGCTTCATGCCAAGATTTTTAGGGTATCCACCGTCGATTAGGAGGCACGGTTGCTTCAGCGTCGTTGGGTTAATCTCAATGCCCTTTGGCATACTAGCGACCCACACCACAATATCCGCTTGGGGTAGGGCTTCATCGAGGCTCATGATTTTACCTCGGCCTAGCTCCTCGTGCAGATTTTGCAACCGCTCTTGGTTGCGGGCAACAAGCAGCAGTTCTTTGACATCCATCCGGGCGTCGAGCCAGCGACAAACCGCGCTGCCAATATCACCTGTAGCGCCACAGACGGCAACCGTCGCATCCGAAAGATTAATCCCCAGTTTGGGTGCGGACTGCTCGACCTGCCGACAAATAATGTAAGCAGTGTGGGTATTGCCAGTGGTGAACCGCTCAAACTCCAGCTTCACGTTGCGTACCTGGCGAATCTGCTGGAGGTTAAAGTTTTCAAAAATAATGGAGGAGAACCCACCTAACGCCGTGATATCAATGCCGTGCTTTTGGGCATGAGCCATAGCGTTCACAATTTTGCGGGTCGCCGCTTTGATCCGACGGTTGGCTAGCATTTCTGGCAGGAAGCAGGACTCCACGTAACGTCCCTCAATTTCTTGCCCGGTTAAACTTTTAACCTTAATGGTGTCCACAATCTGAGGGGGAGCGCTACACCAAAAGTCCAAGCCTTGGTCGGCGTACTCTGGGTATCCTAAGTCTCGCGCAACTTCCTGGGCGTGCTCCAAACTTGTGAGGTGACCGATTAAACCAAACATGAAGTTCTCTACAACCCTGCCGACTGGCAATCCTAGCTAAATGACGACGATACCACGAACATAACCACAGTCCATTAAAAATACTACACAACTTTTTTCCCCGACGACATCTCTTTAGATAGGGCATGGGAATGTTTGAGGAAAAACTGAGGCGTAGATGGGTTGAGGAGATTGGCTTTAATAGAAATTCTGGGGAGTGCAAAACCTGCTCGTAGGAATTGGGATGGGATTGGGACGAGGTTAGAAGGAGCACTCGTTCTAAGGTTGTAAACGTTGAATTTAGAGAGTTTGTAAGAGCGGAATAGCTGACAGGAGCACTTGGGTGTACGGGTGCTGTGGATGACTAAAAATGGAAGCTGTATCGCCAATTTCAACTATTTTTCCAGCATTCATGACGGCGATGCGATCGCACAGGTACCGCGCCACCCAGAGATCGTGGGTAATAAAGAGGTAGGTCAGGTCAAATTCGTCTTTGAGTTCCAGCATCAGTTCTAAAACTTGGGACTGAACGCTAGCATCCAGCATACTTACGGGTTCGTCACAGATGAGAAGTTTGGGATGGGTAATCAGGGCACGGGCGATCGCCACTCGCTGCTGCTGCCCACCGGATAAATCACCGGGATAGCGATTATAAAATTCCGCCGCCGGAGTCAGCCCCACCCGCTCTAGCATCGCCACCACTGCCGTTTTTGCCCTGACCCGATCGGCAAGGCGATGAATTAGCAGCGGATCGGCAATACTTTGTCCCACGGTCATCAACGGATTCAGACAGGCACGCGGATCTTGAAAGACCATTTGCATTTGCCGCCGCTGCTGCTGCAGTGCTGCCCGGGGTAGGTGGGTGATATCCCGGCCTAAAAACTCTATCGTGCCGCTGGTGGGTCGCATAATTTGCAGGATGGTACGGGATAGGGTGCTTTTGCCACAACCCGACTCGCCCACCAAGCCCAGAATTTCACCAGGATACAGATCCAGGGATACGCCATCAACGGCGCGAATGGTGCGATCGCTTTTACCGTTTCCCGATTGCCCCGGCTTACTGAACAGTCGTGCGAGAAAACTTTCTTCTAGGGTGAAGTACTGTTTCAGATCCCGAATTCGCAGGAGAGGAATGGGTTCATTGGATTCCGCTATCGTTACTGTCGCTTGGGGAGTAAGGTTTGTGTCGGTGGAATCCGTTTGAATGTGGAGAGCGGATTGGAGGAGCGATCGCGTATACGGGTGCTGGGGATGGGTGAGGACGTCGCGCACCATTCCGGTTTCCACCATCTTGCCGCCATACATCACCGCAATGCGATCGCAGTATTCCGCCACCATTGCCAGGTCGTGGGAAATCAGGATTAGCGCCATTTGCCGTTCCTGGCAAAGGCGGGTTAGTTCGTTCAGAATTTGGGTGGCAACGGTGACATCCAGGCTGGTAGTGGGTTCATCGGCCACGATCAGCTTGGGATTTAGAAGTAGGGCAAGGGCGATCGCCACCCGTTGCCGCATACCGCCGCTAAATTCGTGGGGATATTGCCCCCAGCGCTCCGCCGGAATATTCACCGCCGCCAGGGTTTCCAGGGCTAGGGCTTTGGCGTCTGCGGTCGATAGGTCAGGACGGTGAGCTTGCAACGTTTCCAGGCAGTGGTCACCAATGGTCATCAGCGGGTCGAGGCGGGTCATGGGGTCTTGAAAAACCAGGGCAATGGATTCTCCCCGAAATATCCGCAGGTCTCGTGGGGACAGATCAAGCACCGATCGCCCCTCAAACGACACTTGGCCTTGGATCTGGCTTTGGGCGGGCAAAAGCCGCATGATCGCGCGTCCCAGAGTAGATTTTCCGCACCCCGACTCGCCCACTAGTCCTAGCCGTTCTCCGGGTTTCAGCGTAAATGACACATCATCAACTGCCCATTGAGTGCGATCGCCCGCTTCGTCCGCTTCGGTCTGGGTTGTTTGACGAAACGAATAGGGATAGGCAACCCGCAGTTGGTCAACCTGGAGCAAAACGTCGTTCATGGGCACATCTCGACGGAACAGAAAGTATCTGGGCGATCGCTGTTCATTATGACAGAAGGGGCGATCTGTCGATCGCCCCTCCTCGCTACAAATCAGTTAAATCAGCGAATTGATGAATCTACCCTTTGCGGATGGGGGTCCCGCAGGGATAGGTAGCTACAGGTTGACGAGATTCTTCCTCTAATTTAGGAAGGGCGATCGCAGGTTGTTCCTCAGCGGATTTCTGCTCCTCTAGGGCCACAAAGTAATCGCGGCGTAGTTGCTCTAGCAGTCCTTCCCGCTGATCGTACAAACGCTTCAGAGGACGAGCCGCGCATTGGTTCATGACGTAGGCTCCCATGACCGGGAGGGCGATCGTGCTGTCGGTGTAGCACACAACCGTATTCGGTAACTCATCGGGATCCACCTTGCCCCAGCTTACGGCTTCATTGGGCGTTGCTCCCGACAGTCCACCCGTATCAGGACGGGCATCCGTGATCTGCACGAAGTAATCATGCCCCCGCTCTTCCAGACCCAGAACCTCGTGAATTTGTGGCTGGGTTTGCAGCAGGAAGTTCTTCGGACTGCCCCCACCCAGAATCAAGGCTGCACTCTTGCCGTCTACGCCCGGAATACCCGAATGCCGAGCACCATAGGCGATCGCTGCGGTTTCGTTGACATCCTGCGAGGGATCAAGCACCAGCTTCGAGCCTTCCAGAGCCAAGGCAGCCACATTCATCCCAATGGAGCTATCGCCCGGAGAGGAGGTGTAGATAGGAACGCCGCACTCATAGGCTGTTGCCAACAGCGAGGAATGCTCTACGCCGATCTGTTGTTCAATGGCGTAAACGTACT
>JACYMB010000335.1 GCA_015272205.1 Synechococcales cyanobacterium T60_A2020_003
TGTGATAACTGAAATTTACCATGCCTCTCCCGCCCGCAACCCCTCTTTCATGCAACAACGCCTCATGAAAATCAAAGTAATCAATCCCAACACGACGGCCAGCATGACTCAAAAGATCGGGCAGGTGGCCAAAGCCGTCGCAGCGCCAACAACTGAGATTGTTGCCCGTAGTCCTACGATGGGGCCTGTGTCGATTGAGGGACATTATGATGAGGCGGTCAGTGTTCTGGGGGTGATAGATGAGGTGCGAAAAGGAGAGCAAGAGGATTTTGATGGCTATGTGATTGCCTGCTTTGGCGATCCGGGACTACTTGCAGCGCGGGAGATTGCGAGAGGCCCCGTGATTGGGGTTGCCGAAGCAGCCATGCACGCCGCTAGTTTTCTATGTACCGGATTTTCGATCGTTACAACCCTAAGCCGAACGCGATCGATTGCAGAACATCTTGTAATGCAGTACGGAATGACTCATAAATGCCGCAAGGTTCGGGCAACGGATCTTGCTGTACTCGATTTGGAAGATCCTCTATCTAAGGCAAGAAAGACCATCATTGATGAATGTCGTTGCGCGTTGACGGAGGATCAGTCCGATGCGATCGTGCTGGGCTGTACGGGAATGGCCGATCTTGCGTCTGAACTCCAGGAAGAACTTGGGGTTCCGGTCATTGATGGGGTGGGTGCCGCAGTCAAGTTTGTTGAAGCATTAGTCTCTCTAAAGCTCAGGACCAGTAAAGCGGGAGATTTGGCATTTCCCCTCTCTAAACCCTATGTGGGAATAATGGAGTCGTTTTCCCCGAAATAGACGGGCGATCGCTCCTCTGTTCTATTAAGAACCGTATTAAATGCCGCATTGTTAACGGGAGTTGGTGTAGCCTGCGTGATCATAGGGATAGGTGATGCACGATGACCACCATATTTTTTGCAACCAACCGAGAGATGCTGCCTGAAGGTGATCCAGCGGTTTTTGGATCGAACTTTAGTTATGACGGTCTCGCCAACTTACGATTTGGACGGGCTGAGGTGACGGGCGATCGCTTTCAAGATATTGCCATCACCGTAGCCCCAGAGGATCTGTTTGCCGATCCACCAGTTTTGGGAAGCCAAGAAATTTTCAGGCAGGTGCAGCAGGAAATGAAGCAAAATGCCGAAGATACATTAATGCTAATTCATGGCTTCAACACCTCGTTTCGTGAAGCTTTGCAGATGGCAGCTCAGATTCATGCAAACTTAACGCGCCCCAATCCTCTCCTTGGCGAACCCCTCAAACTCAATATGTGTCTGTTCTCTTGGCCGTCTGATGGTTCACTCATCCTGACCGATCCCTCTGCCCGAGATGCGATCGCCTATAAAAACGATCGCCTTGATGCCGCCGCATCGGGAGCTGCCTTTGCCCGTGGATTTTTGAAAGTGGCAGACTTTATCAATACGCTGCGGGCTGAGGAACAGTGCGAACAACGACTCCACTTGATGACCCACAGCATGGGAACCTACGTACTTCGGTATGCCGTGCAACAGCTTCGGTCGTTTGTAGATAATCGGATTCCGCGAATCTTTGATCAAATTCTGTTAATTGCATCGGACGAGGATGACGACACGTTCGATCATGACTACAAGCTTCATCTACTGCCGCGTCTGACTCGCTACGTTAGCGTCTATTTCAACCGCAACGATCTTGCGCTGTGGGCGAGCGATCGCCTGAAGGGAAATCCAGCACGACTCGGCACCGATGGGCCGCTTCAGCCGTTGCAAATTCCCCGAAATGTCTATCCTATTGACTGCACCCAAGTCATTCCGACTCGATCGGGGCCAAATGAACAACACAGTTATCACCTCGCCGTAGAGCGCGTCATTCTAGATATTCAACAGGTGCTGCTAGATCGACTACCAGACGAAATCCCAGGACGCCATTATGTGCCAAACAACAATCGCTATCGGCTGACGTAGACATGTAGACATGACGCTCTATTCCGCCCATTTGCGGAGAAGATTCGCAATGCTTTTAGAGAGCAAGTCAAACTCATCAGTTTTACCGTTTTTGGCAAAGAGCGATCGCCGCACCGTCTCTAAATCAAACAGCAGTTCCCGATCGCCCGCATCCCGAACCAGGCTCTGCACCCATCCCACCACCACCAGCCGGACACCATCTGTCACCGGGTCTACTCGATGCAATGTCGTTGAGGGATAGATAATCATTGATCCGGCATCTAGCTTATAGATCCGTTCATCATCTGCTCCCTCAATAACGAGTTCTCCACCTTGGTAATCAGAGGGAGCGTTCAAGAATAGGGTAAACGAGACATCCGATCGCCATTTCTCTGTACCCATCAGGGCATTGTCTACGTGACGCCCATAGGACATCCCCACACCATAGCGGCTAAACAGCACAGAGTGGACATTTCGTGGGCGCACTGCGGCCTGAAATAGCGGATTACGGGCGATCGCCTGATGCACACATTGATAAAGAAGAGTAGACGGCGATCCGGCTTTGAGCTGTTGGTTTTGTTTCACCCGCTTGGCATGCCAACCCGCCGTAAGTTTTCCATCCACAAACTCAGCCTGATCCAACGTTTGCTGAATCTCGGTCAATTCATCGGTGGTCAAAACGTTGGGAATAGAGACAATCATGTCAGACCGAACTTGTGAGACCGAACTTAACTGTGGAGTTCTACCTGAGAGACCAAGCCATACACCTCTTCAGGAGTTTTCACCGGAGTTGCAGGTGGCTCGACCGCAGGCCATACCGTTTTGAGCTCTGTCATTGCATTCATAATCGCGGCGTGATCGTCTGGACGCTCTTGCTGCATTTGGCTAGCGATGTTGGTGTACAGCGTCTCTGCATAGATCACAAACCCGCGCGAGTCTTGATACTCGACCAGTTCTACAAATTTGTCATCTGCGATCGCGGCTTCATACTCCTCGGCAGCAACTGCCAGTAACCCGTTGATAACCGTCAGAACAAATTCAGGAGACTGTCGTTGTTCGGGTGGAATGGCCTCAATGGCACTGTCAATTGAGGCGATCGAGGTTTCAAATGCTTCCTCCATTTTCGGATCGCTCGGTGCAGACTTAGCTAAGTCATTCAATTCATTCAGTGACGTTTTGAACTCTGTCACCCCTCGTTCATCGAGCTGCCCTTCAATATCAGCGTAGAGTTCATCAACCGGATGAGCAATATGGGGTTGGGCTTCGTCATACCGTTCCAGATCCATTAACTCGGCGGCTACGATTAAATGTCCCTTCATGAGACCCAATGCCGTCATGTAATCGACGTCAGCGTCGCCAGAACTTGCCCCACTCTCGCCACCCTCACCGCCTTCACCCCCTTCACTATGGGTTTCCATCGGAGACTCAGCAGGAGCAACATCAGCCGCCGGACTCTCATTTGTAGTTGGCGTTGGCGAACCGCATGCTCCCAACGCCGCTGTTAACCCCAACGTTAGAAATAATTCAGCAGATTTCAACGGTTTCTTCATCCTTCTCCTCCTTCGCCACCTTCTTCACTTTCGTCAGATTCTTCAGATTCTTCGGACTCTTCTTCGTCCTCCATCTCCTCTCCTGCGGGAGCAACATCACCCGGGACATCGTCACCAACGGACGCATCCTCCGTCGTATCAGCCGGGCCACCACAAGCGGCAAGGGTGGCCGTTGATCCCAACGCTAAAAACAACTCAACTGATTTCAAAGATTTTTCATGGAGATCCATACCGTACACGAATGTTTACACCACGTTGACTCAACCGTTGTCCGATGCCGGTTTCGAGTGGTTCAATGGTATGATACCGAACTCATCTAGCATGGCTTGGCTGGATCGTCTCTATAGAATATGGCTAATGCAATTGAATGTCAATAAAAAATCACTTTTTATTTAGAAGCGTTTTCAATACCTCTACGCCTTAAGGGGAACGACCTCAAACAGTCCCATACAGCCCTGTTCCGCGATGTAGTCTTGATGCGGATGAAACATATATTGACCGGAATAAGGATAAGCAAACTCTAGAATATGTCGTTCCGCTGTGCCCATAGTGATTACGTCCGTATCAAAGTCCGGTTGGAGCGATCGCCCCGTTTGATAGACCTGAAAAAGATTGGCATGGAGATGGAACGTCACTGCGGGATCAAACTCGATCATATTCAGCAGATAGAGGCGCACAAGCTGATGCTGATAGATCGGAATGGGGTGGTCGCGGTAATAGTTCGGAATGCCGTTAAAGGCATACAGCTCATTGGTTTGATCATCGTTGATGTCATATCCACCCATCACCATTACCATCTCATCGGCTGGGGGACGGGGCTTGGGGGGATCGATGATAAATACGCCATATAAGCCTTTACTAATGTGGCGTGTGACGGGGGCAACGTGGCAGTGGTAGGGATGAACGCCAGCGGGAGTTGCATCGAATTCGTAGACCATCGTTTTACTGTGGCGAATGGCGTCTACCCCGTCCATCTCTGCCGGATGAGATCCATGAAAATGGAGACTGTGGGAATGTCCATCCGCATTCTCAAAAATGATGCGGACGCGATCGCCCTCTGTCGCCCGCAAAGTAGGCGCAGGCACTCGCCCGTTTAAGTTCCAGCTCATGTAGGAAATCGCCGTATTGAGCTGGATTGGGGTACTATTGGCCGTTAGGCGAAACTCCCGAACCGTCCGTCCATTCTCTTTTTTCAGTTCGCCACTGTTAAATTCCCGCAAAATCGTGAGTGGAGTCCACGGAGTACCATTTGCATCAAGGAACGGCTCTGCATCATCGGTAACAGGTGGAATACGCACCTGCGATCGCCCGCAGGCCGGTAATCCGACAGCAGCGGCGATCGCCACCGCTCCGAGACCACCCAACCCTCGAATCACATCTCGTCGAGAGACTCCCGCATTGAAGCCAGCAGGTTGCGTGAAAAATTCCATAGAAACACCGATTTGACGCAGTTAAAATCCCACCGTGGCAGTGCCCAGCCGTCTACCATCGACCACTCATCTCAATATCGTTGACCCCAAATAGATGACATTGCGAATAACCAGAAGGAAAATAAGCGTCACCGATAACAGCGACGCTTCATATTATAGCCCATTCTAATTGAGATTAATTCTATAGAAGCTTGCCACATATTTCCGCCCAGCAGTTGAAATTTATTTCAATTTAGAAATCCACAGGGATAGACATCAACGACCCCACCCTGAGACACCGAATGGAACCCGTTAAAGAATTCGAAGGTCATTCCGCCCAAACGCTTAATCCGATTCACGTCGATGTAAAAGTTAATGGTTCATTCTCTGAAAGCTGAATTACAATCTGTAGCGATCTCGAGAATCCTGTTAATTCAATCAATTCAATCAATTGGAGTGTCTTCGTCATGAATAGAGGCGAACTTGTTGACGCTATTGCTCAAAAGGTATCTGTGACCAAAAAGGAAGCTGATGCTATTGTTGGGGCAATGGTTGACACCATCATGGATACGGTTTCTTCAGGAAACAAAGTTACCCTCGTGGGATTTGGCACCTTCGAAGCTCGCAATCGCCAAGCTCGCGAAGGCCGCAATCCCAAGACGGGTGAGGCGATCGCCATTCCCGCAACGACTGTTCCGGCTTTTTCTGCTGGAAAGCAGTTTAAGGAAATGGTTGCGCCGCCTGCACCCAAGGCTACCAAGGGTAAAGGCAAGAAGAAGTAGAGCTAAGCGTTATAATGCTGCTTCCTTTACAGGTTTAGACTGGCTCTAGTGCAACCTGTTTGCGTATTTTTAGTCTAGAGCCTGTTTCATTTCGCTGTCAGACAAGAAGCCCAACCTATACCGTCGTTTCGAGCGCCATCTGATTTTCCTGACGCAGGCAGGCTTGGATGAACGGATCTAAATTTCCGTTCATCACGTCTTGAATATCGGTGGTTTCGACACTGGTGCGTAAATCCTTCACCATTTGATAGGGGTGGAATACATAATTGCGAATCTGGTTACCCCAGGCCGCTTCCACCATATCTCCACGAATATCCGCGATCTCTTTGGCTCGCTGCTCTTGGGCAATGACCAGAAGTTTGGCTTTCAGCAAAGCTAGGGCCTTTTCCTTATTCTGGAGCTGCGATCGCTCCTGGGTGCAGCGTACGGCAATTCCGGTCGGTAAGTGAACCACGCGGACAGCCGTTTCCACCTTGTTCACGTTCTGTCCGCCCTTACCCCCAGCTCGCGAGGTCGTAATCTCTAGGTCTTTTTCGGGAATGTCCAACTCCACCGACTCATCCAGAATCGGCATTACCTCTACCCCTGCAAAGCTGGTTTGCCGCTTGCCGTTGGCGTTAAACGGAGAAATCCGTACGAGACGGTGAGTTCCCTTTTCGACTTTCAGATACCCGTAGGCATAACGCCCTTCCACTTCAATCGTTGCCGACTTCAGCCCCGCTTCGTCCCCTTCCGAAATTTCGTCCAGGTGAACCTTGTAGCCGTGATCCTCGGCCCAGCGGGTGTACATGCGGAGTAGCATCTCCGCCCAGTCCTGAGCATCGGTGCCGCCTGCCCCCGCATTAATCGTCAGAACCGCTCCACTCTGATCATAGGGGCCAGAGAGCAGTTGCTGTAATTCCCACTGATCCAGCTCGCGATACAGGGTTTTGATGTTCTCTTCGGCTTCCGCCATCAGCGATTCGTCGGTTTCCAGTTCCAGCAGTTCTAGAACCGCTTTCGTATCCGCCAAGGCCGATTGCCAGGAGGTCACCTGTTGCAGGCTGGACTTGAGATCGTTCAGCTCTTGCAGGGTACGTTGAGCGGCAGCCTGATTATCCCAAAGTTCGGGCTGGGCGGCTTGCTGCTCTAAGTCCTGAATTTTGGCTTCTAGGGCTGGAACGTCAAAGATAGTCCTGGGTTTGCCCCAGGCGTTCCGACAAACTATCGATATCGCGCTTAATGTCTGTAATGTCCATAGAAATTAGGAGAGCAGGCTTAGCTCTGGAAGTTCACAATACGGGCAAAGCCCTCAGGATCTAGGCTAGCACCTCCGACCAGTGCCCCGTCGATTTCGGGCTGAGCCATAATTTCGTCGATATTTTCGGGCTTGACCGACCCACCGTATTGAATGGGTACATCGGCGTTGGTGAGCTTGCTACGAATCAGGCCAATCACGCGATTGGCTTCTTCGGATTCACAGGTGTCGCCCGTGCCAATTGCCCAAATGGGTTCGTAGGCAATCACCAGATTGCTTTGGTTAACCCCGACTAAATCCTTCGCCAATTGGTCGAAGATAATCGCTTCCGTTTCACCTGCGTCCCGCTGCTGTTTCGTCTCACCGACGCACAGGATCGGCGTAATGCCGTGCTTTTGAGCCGCCTTCAGTCGCAGGTTAACCGTTTCATCGGTTTCACCAAAGTACTGCCGCCGCTCACTGTGTCCCACGACAACGTAGCGTACGCCAAACTCTTCTAGCATGGCTCCAGACACTTCTCCGGTGTATGCGCCTTCGTCTTCCCAGTGGATATTTTGCGCGCCAACCTGCACATAGCTACCATGCAGATTCTTCGACAGTGCGCCCAATGCGGTGAAGGGAACGCAAAGAATAGTGAGGCGATCGCTCGGAGTTTCCTCTAGCCTAGGGAGAAATCCCATCAGAAACTCGGTTGTTTCTGCCTGGGTCTTGTGCATTTTCCAGTTGCCAGCAATAACTTTCTTTCGCACGGGACGATTAAGGTGACGTTAACAAACAATGCATCCTATAGTGTACGGCGTAATGGATCAATCTAAAAGCGATCGCCGCTTGCCCCTCAAACCCCAGGGCGGAACCACTGATTATTTTTATGAGTACGGGCGGGTTTGGTAGACAGAACCTAGCAACTATCCAGAACTCACAGCGAAACCTGCCCCTAAACGCTGCTAATTGATAATCAATTCAGCAAATCCCTTTAAACCGATTGCTGTACCTTCCAGGTATGGTAAGCATCATAGACGCCTTGAACGTTGTACCAGTTGAGGAAAATGCGAGCCACTTCTAGCGCCAGTTGGGGCTTACCTTGGTCGATGAGCCACTGGAGGAACGGAGCCATCGTGCGTTCGTTGAGGCGTCCGCCGAGGGAGAGGAGTCCCCATAGGGCACGGTGGAGCCAAGTCATTTGGATCATAAGACGCACATCCCAGGTGGGGTGCTTTTCATAAAACAGAACGCCCATCCGACCCCGTTGAATCTCTTTTTCGATGAGTTGGGGAATTTGGTCAAGGGCAAAGGGAGGGTGCCAGTGGTAGCCCACCGCGTCTGGACATTTGATCAGCGTTAGGCCGAGTTTTTTCAACCGCACGCCCAGTTCTAGGTCTTCCCACCCGTAGAGCTGAAATCCGGTGTCGAATAACCCCGCTTCTATCAGCCATTTGCGGGCGATCGCCACATTCCCGGTGGCAAAGTAGGCCGCTGAAAAATCGGTGATTTTGTAAGGTTCAGAGGTGGGGTTATCGAAATTGCAGGTATTGATGACGGCTCCGTAGGTGAAGAGGCGATCGCTCCCCAGTTGAGTTTGACCCTCGCGCAGTTTTTCAGCGTGGGACTTGAGAAATACGGGAGTCACCACTAGATCGCTGTCAATAAAAATAATGGTGTTGCCTGTCGCTTTCTCGACCCCCAGATTACGGGCAGCGGCAGGCCCTAAATGCTCCTGACAGAACCAACGGACGTGCGGGAGTTCCGCTTGATGCTCCGCGAGCCAATCAAGGGTGCGATCGTTCGATCCATCATCGACGACGATCACCTCATAGCCATCGATACCCGCTGACTCCGGCCACTGCTGATCTTCCAGGGCGCGGAGACACTTTTCCAAAATGGGAAGACGATTATAGGTGGGAATAACAACGCTAAAAAACACAGGCCGTTCCCTGAACTAAACCGTATCTAGACTAGCAGTTTCAGAGAATGTGCGGTGTATGGCAACACGATAATGGTCGGTATTGGCGATCGCTAAACCACCGGGATGATGGCAATCAGAAATGCACTGAGGAACAGCGCAAACAAGATGGCATTCTGGAGTTGGCGGTTGAGTGCTCCAATGCCAATCACCATAATCGCGATTAAAAGCACTAAACCGAGATAGACAATTTTCTCGCCTTCCAGGTCAACGAGGGAGTCGGTGTTCACATCGGCGGTACTATCGGACGTTTGCCCAACGAAGGTAAAGAGCGTTTTGGTCAGCAGGGACATGATCGAAAAGGGTAACCTCGGCCTATGGCGTGTAGGTATTGGCTGGAAGCTGAGGGACGACCACGGGCGGATTCATAGAGCTATCTACTTCATAGAAGAGGCGACTTTGCTGCGAAGCACAGCACAGGGCATCCTCTGGTGTGTAGCGATTGAACGACGTATTAATCTTTCCTTCCGCATACAGGTTGAGATCAATCAAGCTGCCATCGGTACGGGAATTCATGGGGATTGGGGACAAGGTGCCCGAAAATACCCCGTCCGTAAAGACAAAAACTTGGTAAACCAACGGGCGACACATACCATCAGCATTGGCCATACCTGTAACCACGGTCGTCGCGCCGTAGACATAAGCCGCACCCGTTAACGTCCAGCCTGCCGCTTCTACCAGTTCATCTTCGGGTAGTGCTGCTGGACGGAACGTATGTTCGCAACTGGCGAGGTTATCGTATTCTTGATACGGAGCCTGGGGAATGGGCGCGCCGACTTGATTCTAGTTCGTTTCTTCATCGAGCCAGGTTCCGCTGGATTCTGTGGGTTGGGCGATCGCCGCCGCGGCCCAAAGAAAGGATCCTGATGCCAAAATAGCGGCACTTGTGCTTATGGCTTTGTTCCATTCGATCAAATTTATGATTTTCAGCCTATCGGGTTTAGTTCTCGTCCCCCCGTTCCCTCAACAATCCTGAATAAATAGGAAAATTACGGTTCCTCTGGTGGGGAGCTATCGCCAGCGTATTTAAGCCTGCGATAGCAATCCTATTTGGAGGGTGAAACGGTTGCTCCGTCGGGACGCATGTTTCACAACGCATTTTTTTCATCAATTACGTAGGAATGCTATATAACCGAAACAGATCTGTAGTGTGGATATCTCAATGACTGAACCGATTGAACCCCAGCCTTCCGCCGCTCCGTTGCAACCGCGTCAGCGTCCCGGACGGGGAATCGGGGCGTTACTTGCCGGGGGAACCTATCCAATTCGGGCGATCGCCACCCTCCATCGCTATCCACAACTGCGTCCGTATGTGGTTTATCCGATTCTTCTCAATATTCTGCTCTTCATTACGCTATACACCACGCTGGTATACGGTGGTTTACAGGTCATTGACGCCATTATCAACGACATTCCCAACTGGACAGTCCACACTCCACACTGGGCTGTGCATTTACCAGACTGGCAACTCTCTTGGCCGACTTGGCTCCCCCATCTCCCGAAGCTCTCGCTACCATCGCTGCCATGGCCGCACTGGACTATAAACCTGCCGCATTGGGTAGCCTCTATTTTTGCGTGGCGACCTACGGTGCCGGGATGGGTCGCCGAATTGCCAGAATGGGGAGCACGGGTGTTGCTATGGCTGTTGCGATTAATCCTGATCCTAATTTTGTTCGTGGTGACCGGGTTTATCTTTCTTCAATTCGGGGTGCTGTTGGGTTCCCCCTGGTATGGCAAGCTTTCCGAGGAATTGGAAAAACTGCGGACTGGAAAACTGGTCGTTGTCGATGTCGGCGTGGTTGGCGATGTATGGCGGGCGATCGCCTACGAATTGAAAAAGCTGGGGATCAGCCTATCGCTTGGGATTCCTCTATTGCTGGTTGGTTTTATCCCTGGGTTCGGAACCATGGTGGCCTTGATCGGCGGAACAGCGATCGCTGCCACGATCGTTTGTCTAGACTTTTTGGATGGCCCGTTAGAGCGTCGCCGCCTACGCTTCCGCGACAAGCTTAAGGTGGTGGCAAACAGCTTACCTGCCAGTGCTTCATTTGCCTTGGTATGTCTGGGTTTGGTGAGCATTCCTTTCATTAATTTGCTCGCGATCCCCGTGGGCGTAACGGCGGGAACCCTCTTTGTGTGCGATCGCGTCTTACCCTTCTGGGAGGATACCCCTTAAAGAAATGAAAATATCGTGTAAAACACGGTTTACTCCCCAATATTGACGATATTCTAGAAACAGGGTGGCGCTAGTCCTAGTGAATCAGAACTTTCTCAGTTCCCTGATGGATGTTCTTTTGCTGGGGATGGCGTCGGAAATTGTACGGATTAAAGGCGTGCAGACCCGAAGAGGTTAGAAGCATGAAGGGATGGACTGCATGACGGGGCACAGAGTTTTGTTACCCGCATACCTCCATGCCCTGCGGTTCTAAGCGAAATAGCAGCACTAGGTTTCAGCCTGGTGATGGTTGATTGGATAGACCCACGTTAAGCAAGCCAGTCTGGGAAGATATTCGCTGGAATATCCACCCGTTCATTGAGGGAGAGGAGTGAGATAGACACTATGGTGATGAAACCGCAGCCCAAATCCAAGACGGGAGAGACAACGGATATAGATCTACCTGCCTCCCCTGAAATGACAGATCCATCAACCTCATCTACGGTCGCTCATGGTTCCCAAGATGCTGCAACCGTCGCGTCAGAGGGAGAGGCCCCATTTGTCTTAAAGGAACGCGATTTAGACCCTCAAACCTTGACGCCGCCCGAAACCGACCTGCCAGGCGATGATTTCGTACCGACGCGATCGCCCTCGCCTCAGTGGTTGCTCTTTGCATTGGGATTGTGTGCTGCGGTGAGTAGCTTAGCGGTGGGGGCATTCCTATGGCTGATGAGTATTCCCCCCGCGTCCGATTGCAACAACATTTCCACCTTCTCGCCCGATCGGGAACGCCTCTACTGTGCCCAGCAATCAGCGGCGTCGGGAGATTTGCCAGAACTGCTCGACGGTATTGAGATGCTGGATGAGTGGACACCTGAGCATCCCCTTTACTACGAAGCCCAGGACTGGTTGGGGGAATGGTCGGATGCGGTGCTGGCGATCGCCCGCACCAAAATGTATGACCGCGATATTGAAGGCGCGATCGAGCTAGCCCAACAGATTCCGCCCAGCAGTCCAACGTATGAAGAGGCACAGGCGACGCTTAGCGAGTGGCAAGCGATTTGGGATAGCGGCAAGTATCTCTACGACAAGGCTCGGATGGCGATTCGGGATAAAAACTGGGAGAGTGCGTCCCAATACATCCTTGCCTTGGAAAAGTCTAAAGATAGCTATTGGCGCTTGGATCAGACGGCAGCCCTCACGCAGCAAATGCAAGCTGAAAAGCAGGCTCAAGCCAACCTAACGCGGGCGCGGGCCCAGGCGAAGGCAGGTAGCCCAGAGGCTCTGAGAACGGCTGTCAGTACCGTGAGCAAGATTGATCGCTCAACCCATACCTGGTGGGAAGCGCAAGCCGACATGAATCAATGGAGCGAGGCGCTACTGGTCGTTGGGTTGCAAAAATGGCAGGCTGGACAACTGGATGACGCGATCGCCATTGGCAACCTAGTTGCCTCGAATCCGAATTTGAAAGGAACAGGAACCGACTTAGCCAAACTGGCGCAGGCGCGTAAACATGCCTTTAGTAGTGGTTCCAACTGGACGGCAACCCCCAAACACCTGTGGAACTTGATGGAGGCGATGGCGTTAGCGCGTCAAATTCAGCCCACCAGCAAATACTATGCCCAAGCCCAAGAAAGCCTCCAAAGTTGGGAACTCCAGCTTCAAGACTTGACCAAACTCCAGGCCGCTCAGGTGGCCGCTGACCTGGGACAAAAACCGATGCTGACGTACGCGATCGCCCAAGCCCAGCAGGTGGAAGCCGGACGACCACGACGCCTCCAGTCGCAAACTTTGATTGCCCACTGGAATCGGGAAGTAGAGCGGATGGAGGATGAACCCCATCTCGTCCAGGCACAGCGATTAGCCCAGCAAGGAACCGTTTCAGGTTTGAAGGCGGCGATCGCTGAAGCCAGCAAGGTACATCTGGGTCACCAGCTACGGCCAGAAGCCCAAGGCTTAATTTTCAGTTGGAATCAGGAGATTCAAAGCATTGAGGATCGTCCTATTCTCAACCAAGCCTACACCCTAGCTCGCCAAGGCGATTTGTCAGGGGCGATCGCCCAAGCAGGCAAGATTCGCTCAGGTCGGGCACTGTACAGGGAGGCGCAAGGAGCGATTGCCAGTTGGCAGGCTGAGATTCAGGCAGCGGCACAGGCTCCTCGTCAGCCCCTCGAAGCCCAGCAGCGTCCGGATTCCCAGCCTCAATCTGAACCCACGCCCGCATCGACACCGGATCAGTTCAGCGTGAAACCGTCGGCGAAACTGGATCGACTGGTTGATGAGTTACCCGTTCAGCCTTCTTCCCAATCGGCTCCGTTCCGCGACTTTTATCAACCCCGCCCCTCGGCTCCAGAGCAGCAGGTTGTTCCCGAACGAAGCATTGAGCAACCAACCGAGATGCGATCGCCCTCGCCCGCCCCTGGGGCAGCCCGTCAACCCGATCCGACTCGCGACTCTCCATCTGCTGAGCAACCTGCCGAACCCCCAGCATTCCCATCGCCAACGGAACTTACGGCTCCCGCACCGTTCCCTTCACCGGAACCTGCAGCCGTTGAGACCGATCCCCAACCCACGACCGTTGAACAGGGAACAACGTCAGTGGAGAATGTGCAAAGCCGTGCATCGGCTTCCCCCAAGGCGTTCTAACCAATCTGAGCAGCCGCAATTTCATCAGGAGCGATCGCCCCATTCCCCATCTCCCGCATAATGGAAGAGAAGCTTTACATTCCGTTACTATGGCGAGAGATTTGCGGGCATTCTTGGCGTTGCTAGAGCAACGGGGACAACTCCGACGCATCAAAGCGTTGGTGGATCCCGATTTGGAAGTGGCAGAAATTTCCAATCGAATGCTGCAATGCGGGGGGCCAGCGCTGCTATTTGAAAACGTCAGCGGATCGCCTCATCCCATCGCGGTGAACGTGATGGGTACAGTGGAGCGGATCTGCTGGGCGATGAATATGGAAGCTCCGGAAGAACTGGAGGAACTGGGCAAAAAACTGGGGATGCTGCAACAGCCCAAGCCCCCCAAAAAAATCTCTCAGGCTGTGGAATTCGGCAAGGTGCTGTTTGACGTGGTCAAAGCCAAACCCATGCGCGAATTCTTTCCCCCATGCCAGCAGGTGGTGATTCAAGGCGACGATCTGGATCTCACCAAAATTCCCATGATCCGCCCCTATCCGGGGGATGCAGGCAAAATTATCACCCTGGGGTTGGTGATTACCAAAGACTGCGAAACGGGCATTCCCAATGTCGGGGTCTATCGGTTGCAGTTGCAGTCCAAAACCACAATGACGGTACATTGGCTTTCGGTGCGGGGTGGAGCACGCCATCTTCGCAAAGCCGCAGAGCGAGGGCAAAAACTGGAAGTGGCGATCGCCCTTGGGGTAGATCCCCTAATCATCATGGCGGCAGCAACCCCGATCCCGGTGGATCTCTCTGAATGGCTGTTTGCAGGACTCTATGGTGGTTCGGGAGTTCATCTGGCAAAGTGTAAAACGGTGGATTTAGAAGTCCCTGCCGATTCCGAGTTTGTGTTAGAAGGAACGATCACCCCGGGCGAAATGCTGCCCGATGGCCCCTTTGGCGATCACATGGGCTATTACGGTGGCGTGGAAGATTCGCCCCTAGTTCGATTCCAGTGCATCACTCACCGCAAAGATCCGATCTATCTCACCACCTTTAGCGGTCGCCCACCGAAGGAAGAGGCGATGATGGCGATCGCCCTAAACCGTATCTACACGCCCATCCTGCGACAGCAAGTTTCGGAGATCGTAGACT
Organism: Synechococcales cyanobacterium T60_A2020_003; assembly: GCA_015272205.1. Classification (NCBI taxonomy): domain Bacteria; kingdom Bacillati; phylum Cyanobacteriota; class Cyanophyceae; order Synechococcales; species Synechococcales cyanobacterium T60_A2020_003. The sequence continues at coordinate 14,791 of JACYMB010000335.1, forward strand.
TCTTTTTGCCGATGGAGGCGTTAAGCTACAAAGCCGCCATCATCTCAATTGATAAAGCCTACCCCGGACAGGCACGCCGCGCCGCTCTTGCCTTTTGGAGTGCGTTGCCGCAGTTTACCTACACCAAGTTTGTAATCGTGGTGGATAAAGAGATCAATATCCGCGATCCGCGTCAGGTGGTGTGGGCGATCACATCCAAAGTCGATCCGGTGCGGGATGTCTTTATCCTGCCGGAAACACCGTTTGACACCCTCGATTTTGCCAGTGAAAAGATGGGTCTCGGTGGACGGATGGGCATTGATGCGACGACTAAAGTTCCGCCAGAAACCGATCATCCCTGGGGTGAACCCTTGGAATCCGATCCCGCCATGGCCGCACAGGTGACGCAACGGTGGGCAGAGTACGGTTTGGCGGATTTGAAACTGGATGAGGTAGATGCCAATCTCTTTGGATATGACATCCGGTGATTAATCCCAGATGGTTAGGGGCGGGTTTGGCGATTCATCCTCGATGCTGACTGGGGACTATCTGCGAAACCCGCCTGTCCTAGGGGTTAGGATAAGACCCAGTTCACCAGCGTGCGCACGGCAAACCCTGTGCCACCAGCATTGGTGTAGCCACTCTCCTTATCCGCCCAGACAGGGCCTGCGATGTCGAGGTGGGCCCAGGGAACGTCGTTGACAAACTGCTTGAGGAACAGCGCCGCCGAAATCGCGCCACCGGGTCGAGGCCCGGTGTTCTTCATGTCTGCAACCACCGATTTCATGCCGTCGAAGTATTTCTCTTCCATCGGCATTTCCCATAGCTTTTCGCCCGCTTTTTCCGATGCAGTCTTCAGAGCGGCAGCAAGGTCAGGACTGGTGCTCCAGAGTCCAGCAATGTCATCGCCTAGGGCAACCACACAGGCACCCGTGAGGGTCGCGAGGTCTACAATCGCATCCACTTCCAACTTTTCGGCATATACCAGCGCATCGGCAAGGGTGAGGCGTCCCTCAGCATCGGTGTTGTTGACTTCGATGGTTTTGCCGTTGGATGCCGTGAGAATGTCGCCCGGATGCAGCGCTTTACCGCTAATCATATTTTCGGTGACGGCACTAATGAAGTGAACTTCCACATCGGGCTTAATCTGAGCGATCGCCTTTGCGGCACCGAAGGTGGCCGCCGCGCCGCCCATGTCGGTTTTCATCATTTCAATGCCGCTGCCTGCACCTTTGATGTTGAGGCCGCCGGAGTCAAAGGTAAGTCCCTTACCGACGATCGCCACTCTGCGCCGAGGTGTCCCGGCAGGTCGGTAGGTGAGGTGAATAAATTTAGGCGGCAGATCGGAGGCTTTGGCAACGCCCAGAAATGCGCCCATGCCAACTTTTTCACAGTCGTCCTGCTCTAGAATTTCTAGATCTAGACCGTAGGAGTGGGCGATCGCCTCTGCCGTTTCGGCCATCGTCAGCGGTGTAACCACGTTGGCAGGAGCGGAGACCAGCTCACGAGCAAGAATCACGCCCAGGCATACTTGCTTAGCACGGGTGATGGCGGCGTCCTGTCCGGCCAAGCCAAATAAATTGACCTGCTGGAGTTTAGGTTCGGAATGCTCCGCATCGGACTTGAAGCGCGTATCCCGATGTAGAGCTAGTTCAATCCCTTCCGTGATCGCGCCAGCGGTTGCCGCCGGATCTTGATTCCAAAGGGGGAGGCTTAGACCCAGAGTTTTACACGTTTCCTTGTCCGCCAGCCGAGCCGCGATCGCCCCACTCTGACGGAGGCTATCTAGGGTAAAACTGTCCGGTTTACCAAGACCAATCACCGCCACTTTCCGAACGGCGGAATTACTCCCCACACGGGTCACGGCACTGCTTCCTGCTTTGCCCTTAAATTCGACTTCGGCCATCAGTTCTGAGAGGGTGCCGAATAAGGCCTGATCGAGGGCGGCGAGATCTCCCGAAAGCTCCGTTTGCTCTTCAAAAAGCCCAATGGCAAGGCAATCTCCTGACCAATCCAGTATCGATACGTTAATCCCTTGAACGTCCATGCTCTCTTCTGCAAAACATCACTACTTCCCAGTATTGCGTATGCGTTGCGGAATGGAACACCGATTCCCGATTGCCAATGGATAAGGATGAATTCTGGCGGTTCCTGGCTTAGGTAATCCATGCAGAGATTTGTTAAAATCGCTAGCGACTGGCACAAAAAACATGAAATTGTTCGCGTTTGATGGCAATCTATTGAGAACACAAGGTTGCATCCCCATCGTGGGCGATCGCCTCCTGGAAGTCTGATTTCTCCATGGAACGAAAGCCTATCGTTTTTCATCAAATGCCCTATTGTTTGTTACCTAGCGTAAGCTCATGCTCAAGCGACGCAAACGCAGTCCGTTAGAGATCATCGCCGGAATCGGTGCAGGATGCGCTGTGATTGTGACGGGGGTGGTAGTAGCCTCATTTAAGTTTCCTCAGTTGCGGTCAACGCTTTCCGTTATCGATCCGTCTGATCCAACCCAGGAACTTAAAACCCTCGACACCGATTCCTTTCAAAACTCGCCGCTGATGCCGTTGATTTATCAGTCGCCGGAGCAACGGGCTGAAGCCCTACGGACGATCGCGTCCTATCGCCACGCCTCACGCGATCGCAGTCGGGCACGGTATTTGCTAGCCGGAGATCTGATCCAGCAAGGCAACCCGACCGAAGCCCTAACCTGGTTAGATGGCCTGGAAAAAGACTACACGCTCCTAGCTCCCTACGTTCTATATCTTCGGGCTAGGGCATACGAAGCATTGAAGGATACTGCCAATGCTGAGAAAACCTGGACGCAGTTGCTTGATCGCTATGACGACCAGCCCGTTTCGGTTGAAGCGATGTTTTCCCTAGCGAAGGGCGATCCAACGTCGGACTATTGGGATCAGGCGATCGCCACGTTTCCCGCCTATCCGCGCACGGTCGAAATGGCGCAAATTCGTCTCCAGAAAAATCCAGATCAGCCGGACTTGCTGCTATTACTGGCACGTTACGGTCTGTATTTACCCGATATTGTGTCAGTTCTGAATCGCCTGACCGATGAGTATGCTGACCAGCTTCAGCCTGAAGACTGGGAAGCGATCGCCTTTGCCTATTGGGAAAAGCAGGAATACAACGCAGCCGGAAAAGCCTACGCAAAAGCTCCGGAAACCCCGCTCAACCTTTACCGAGCTGCCCGGGGTGCCCACTTGGGCGATCGCAAACATGACGCGATTCGGGGATAAACCAAACTCAACGAGACCTTCCCAGACGATCGCAATACGGCGCAAGGGCTGATCCATCTTGCCAACCTCTCAGACAACGGTAAAGCCGCGCTTTCCTATCTTGATCAAGTGATCGAGCGTTTTCCTGATCGCGCTGCCGATGCGCTGATGGCACGGGCGGATCGCCTGGATGAGATGCAAAGTCCTCAATCCGCTATAAAAGCCCGCGAGTCTGTCCTGACTCAATACAGCCACTCCGATGCAGCCGCAAATCTCCGCTGGGAGCAGGTTGAACGTCGGGTTGAAAAGGGCGATATCAAAGGGGCGTGGGCGTGGGCGAAGCAGCTTGTGGACGAAAATCCGGACAGTGATCATGCCCCCCAGGCCGCTTTTTGGGTGGGAAAATGGGCCCAGCAGATTGGCTACTCCCAGGAATCGAAGCAGGCGTTTGAATACGTGCTGTCTCGTTATCCCACCTCCTATTACGCGTGGCGATCGGCAACGATGCTGGGGTGGGATGTGGGTGATTTCAATACCGTCCGCCAAAAGGCTCCCGAGGCGCAGTTTAACGGGCTGTACCTGCCGCTATCGGCGGGATCTGATGTCACCCAAGAACTGCATCACCTGGGTCAGTGGCGAGAGGCATGGGCACGCTGGCAAGGCGAGTTTAAGAACCGGATGCAGCCCCCCGTTGGTGAACAGTACACGGATGGGGTGCTGCGGTTGGGCGTCGGCGACAATCTCGAAGGCTTGTTTATGCTAGAAAGCCTCGCTTGGCGAGATCAGCCAGAGGAGAAAGCGCAGTACAACGCCCTGAAAACGTCAGAAGCGTATTGGAAAGCCATGTATCCCTTTTTATTTGCGGCTCCAATTCAGGACTGGAGCGCTCAGCGTCGTCTCAATCCAATGTTGGTGAGTGCGCTGATTCGTCAGGAGTCGCGATTTGAACCTCGAATTCAGTCCGCTGTCGGGGCCGTTGGGCTGATGCAGGTGATGCCGGATACGGCAGACTGGATTGCCGATCAGACGGATGTGGGATCCTACAATCTTGAGAAACCCGAAGACAATATCAAGCTAGGTACCTGGTATTTGGATTACACCCATCGTGAATATGGCGATAATTCCATGTTTGCGATCGCCAGCTATAACGCAGGGCCAGGGGCAGTAGCCGAATGGATCGCGGAATTTGGGGGTTCGGATCTCGATCAATTTGTGGAGCAAATTCCCTATCCTGAAACTCAAGGATACGTGAAAGCCGTGTTTGAAAACTACTGGAATTACTTACGCCTTTACAATCCTCAAGTCTCTAAGCAACTGGCTCAGTACCATCGTTCCCAAGGGGCGATCGCCCTAGAATCAAGTGTTCCATAAAGCCTTGCCCCCTGTCCATCTATAGCGTTCCTACATGATTTATGAAAAAGAAGAGGTGTGAACCGTGCACCCCAACGGGACGCACGGTTCACAATCCAAATAGGATGGCTATAGAAATCACGCATGATTCCTTTCAGGACAGACGGTCGAGATTGAGGGCGTCTTGATTAGTAGTTTTATTGCAAATTTTTAAAAGTCAGACCCTCTGGAATCTCGTTTTTGTGCTCAGGAGAGCCGAGTTTTTTTGAGGTGCCCGATTCCTATTTTCAAATACCACATGCCAGAACCAACATACCAATCCCAATGCTTACGCTGGGCAACAGGGTAAAATCCTGCCGCATTCTTGCCTATTGTCATCAGCAGAGTCAAACATCAAATCGTTTCACGCTTTGGATAACTGAACAAAATATTTAGGATTTTAAAGATACTATTAAATTAGTAAGAAATCAATAAATATGACTTATTTATTTCTGTTACTGATCTACATCTAATTTACATTTAGCATCCCACGCCTTTGTTTAGGAGTCGTATTATGTCTACAACAAATATTTACAATATTGAAGTTGAATTGGGTACACGAAATCACAAAGGTAGCTTTGTTCGCGATACAACGTACAAACTAATTAGTATTGACGAAGCTGGTTGGGCCTTAATTTGCCAAGATGACACTACCTGTCATTACGTAGATCCCGATTGCTTAAGAGAAGTAGCCTATCTGCCTGATTCGGTCAGTTAGCAAACAGGCACCTATCTTAATTTCACCTGTTATATGCACTTTCATTAGAGTCAACAAAAATAAAAAATTGCTGCCTCATTTTTAGTGCAGTTTTCGATGATTCCAACCAAAAGCTTTTAAATGGATCTTCCAGAATCCAATACAAACTTTGATCCGACCAACATGTTTGAATAAAAAGAATCTAATCTCAGGAGCTGAAGATTTTATGCAAAGAAGACATACTTGTCTTTGTTGTTCGGATATTTTGCTCCGGCATATAGGATCAGGAAAGATTTACTGATACTGTATTCACTGCCATCAGAGTATGCCCGTTTAGATCATTTTTGCGCTGCCAAATGGTAATTTATACGTTGAATTAGTAACGCCAATTCATCGAAATTTCAGAATATTTAAAACACACGAGATGTCATTAATGTTTGATTTAGGCGATCTAAGTTCCTCTGAACGTTTTGGTGCAGACAATGGGTTAAATGATTGATGGTTAGTATCTTTGCAGCTTGATAGTTGTGAAAATAATCGCGCAGGTTTAGCGGTGCTCCCAGACGAATCATCACCTTTCGATGACCTTTTGGCACAGGTTCACCAATTCCAAACACCTCCCGCTCTATCCGTACAATCGTATCTAGATAGCGTTCTGGCGTCGGATGAGCCGCCACGTACCCGTCATAAATAGCATCGAAATTGAGCAGTCGTGCCGCTGCTTGGTGGATGGCCTCGTATGTCCAGAACTCCTCAGCCGTGAGGCTTTCCGCACGGGACTCTAAATGATGTTGAAGGCGATATACACGTTCGCGAATGGGCAGGTGAGCAGGAGCGCCTATGCCTAGAGTTTGTTCACAGGACTGCAAAATGTGAATTTTAACGGCCATCATGCGCTCGTTTGTGGTCTGAGATTCAAGACTTGAGGTTGATAACCCATAGGTTTGTTCAACCTCCATGAGTAGGTACTGACCGATCCTCCGTAGGCGGGGGTAGAAGGTACTGGGATCGCTAGATACCGCTGTTGCAAGGTTGAGCGATCGCTCTAGGCGGGTTAGCGCACGATGAATCACCAAATCCATTGGGCTAGTGTACTGATATTTAATGGTCACGGGTACGACGTACAGATTCGGAAGCGATGACTCTTGTTTGTACAGTCGGTTCAAAGTCTGGAGGGCAATTTGCACGGCTCCAGTTCGAAATGGCATGACCGTATCGTTTTGAAACGAACATCCACCTTCCGGAAACATGACTAAATGGCAACCCGGTTGCATGAGTAAATCAATCGTTTGTTGGACGCTGGCACGATCGCCCAATCCCCGTCTGACGGAATAGGCTCCAAGCCACTGAATGAGTCGCCCTTCTAGCCCTTTGAAGCGTTCGTAGGCCGCGAGGTAATAAAACGATTGTTGTAATCGAGCAGAAAGGATAAAAATCGCAATCCAATCGTGAAAGGTGGGATGGTTCGGAAGGAGCAACACTCGTTCGTGTTGCAATGCTTTGAGAATTTCCAGATCCTCAGGTTCTATATCTAGCGTCATGCGATATTGCCAATACCCAAGGGGTTCAGCAATGCGCTGACACATTTGCACAATCGACGGGTTCAATAGGGGGGGATAAAACTCAGCCATGGGGTAGATGCAGCCACGGAAAGAAGCGATCGCTTTAAAGCATAGATTGACTTTCTAATAAAAAGGATGGGCAGGCTGAACCCACACATCCTTTTAACAAACCCTTAGGTGGTCTACAGTTTAATCGGGCAACTATGCGATCGCCCAGAGTCAAATCGCTTACATCATCCCCATGCCGGGCATACCGCCCATACCGCCCATACCGCCCATGCCACCCATGCCGCCCATATCAGGAGCAGCTGCTTTGGGTTCTGGCTTTTCGACAATCAGCGTTTCCGTGGTGACAACCATACCCGCAATCGAACCGGCATCCTGCAATGCCGAACGCACCACCTTCGCCGGGTCAATAATACCTGCGGCAATGAGGTCTTCAAACTCGCCTGTCAGTGCGTTGTAGCCTACGTTGAAATCAAGATCGCGAGCCTTCTCTACGATTACCGAGCCCTCAACTCCCGCATTATCCGCAATTTGACGGAGGGGAGCATCCAGAGCCTTGATCACGATATCAGCGCCGACTTGCTCTTCCGCCGATAGCGACGCCTTGAAATCCGCCAACTGACGTGCCAAGTGAATCAGCGTAATCCCGCCACCAGGTACGATCCCTTCTTCGACAGCCGCCTTGGTGGCATTGAGGGCATCTTCAATTCGCAGTTTGCGATCTTTCAATTCCGTCTCGGTAGCCGCACCAACTTTAATCACGGCAACGCCACCTGCCAGTTTGGCTAAGCGCTCTTGCAGCTTTTCTTTGTCGTAGTCAGAATCAGTTTCCGCCAACTCACGCCGAATTTGGGCAATCCGCTTTTCCAGATCCGCCGTATTTGCTGCTTCTGTGACAATGGTGGTGTCTTCTTTGGTGATCGTGACTTTGCGTGCTGTACCTAGCATCTCCAGAGAAGCCATATCCAGGCTGAGGCCGATTTCCTCGGAAATCATTTGACCACCTGTGAGAACAGCGATGTCTTGCAGCATGGCCTTGCGACGTTCACCAAAACCAGGAGCCTTAATCGCTGCAACGTTCAATACCCCGCGCAAACGGTTAACCACTAGGGTTGCCAGCGCTTCCCCTTCAATATCTTCAGCAATGATCAGCAGCGGACGCCCTTCCCGTACGACTCGCTCCAGAACCGAGACGATGTCTTGGATACTGCCAATTTTCTTATCGGTGATCAGGATGTAGGGATTTTCGAGATCACAGATCATTCGCTCGGCATCGGTCACAAAGTAGGGAGAAATGTAACCACGATCGATCTGCATCCCTTCCACCAGTTCCATCTCGGTCACGAGGGACTTGGATTCTTCAACCGTGATCACACCATCACGACCGACTTTATCCATGGCGTCAGCAATCATAGTGCCAACTTCTTCGTCGCTCCCCGCAGATACGGTTGCAACTTGGGCGATCGCCCGTCCTTCCACAGGTTTAGCAATAGAACCAATATCGTCTACAAGCTTAGCGACCGTCTTTTCAATGCCACGGCGGAGGCTAACCGGATTGGTTCCCGCTGCAACGTTCTTCAGACCTTCGCGGATCATGGCCTGAGCTAGAACCGTTGCGGTGGTGGTGCCATCCCCGGCTAAGTCCTTCGTTTTGGACGCCACTTCACGAATGAGCTGTGCCCCGGTGTTTTCCAGAGGGTCTTCTAACTCAATTTCTTTCGCAATGGTGATGCCGTCGTTCACAATCTGAGGCGCACCGTATTTCTTCTCAAGGACAACGTTCCGTCCTTTGGGTCCCAGCGTAATCCGCACAGCATCAGCGAGCGCATTCACACCCCGCTCTAACGACTGCCGGGACGCCTCATCAAATACAACAATTTTCGCCATGTTTCCGTTTTTCACAGCTCTCCACTGTAGAATTTAGCACTCTCAGTTACCGAGTGCTAAGTTCGTTGTGGAGGGAAACCCGTACTTAAGGGGATGCTTAAAACGTGAAAGATCAGAATTCTAGGCACTCAGTGATTTCCTTAGAAAAGAGGGCAACGGGCGTGAATTCCCCTTGTTTAAGTAGAATCTAGGGAAAACCGGATGGTTTACAGCCTATAGATACGACGTTTACCCCATGACCATGCCACCATCGATATTGAAAACTTGCCCGGTGATGTAAGCTGCCGCCGGATCGGCCGCTAGGAACCGAATTAACCCTGCTACCTCGTCGGGTTGACCGTACCGAGCTAGGGGAATGAATTTAAGAATGTCTTCGGCTTTCACATCTTCCGTCATGTCCGTCGCGATGAATCCAGGAGCCACCGCATTGACCGTAATCCCGCGACTGGCGACTTCTTTAGCCACGGCGCGGGTAAACCCAATCACTCCGGCCTTCGCCGCACTATAGTTGGCCTGGCCGGGGTTGCCCATAATGC
>JACYMB010000336.1 GCA_015272205.1 Synechococcales cyanobacterium T60_A2020_003
GGTTTGAATCGCTTTCTGCAGCGGATTCGGCTCTGGCATAGGAGTGGTTGGAGTAAAAGGGCCAGCGCTATTCAGCAAAATCACCCCGGCCACATCCTCTGGATGGTTTGCACCGACACAGAGAGACGCATAGCCACCCAGGGAATTGCCAGCAAGCACCGTAGGTTTCCTAATTATGGTGGTGATGAAGTCATGCAGTTGCGATCGCCACACATCACCGCTGTAAACCTGATCCGGCTTGGCCGATCGCCCAAATCCGAGGAGATCAATCGCCCACACGTCAAACTCCCGCTGGAGGACGGCTATATTCTTTTTCCAGTGATCTGTGGAGGCTCCAAACCCGTGAACCAGAAGTAAGGCTGGACGATCGGATAAGGCTCCAGAGGGGCGATCGCCCAGTGTTGCAGGCGAATCACCCACAACATAGTAAATAGAATACCCCTGCCATTGCCAGTATTGACCCGTTGGCGATCCTTGAATAGGCTGCATGACTAATGTTACAAAACTTAACTCCTTTTTATCCTACCGCAAGTGCTTTGAGGACAGCCCTCAGAGGCGTAGTCTGAAACAATACATGGCATAGACCAGACGATACCCCGTCGCAGACTAGGTTTGGATGATGACTCTTGTAACTTCTAACATTCAGGAAAAACGCCGTCTTCGCAAAGGGCTTTGGTTCGAGCGTGTAATGGCCATGATTGCCCTGGCTAACTATATCCTCGTGCTTCTTGACCTCAGCTACATCCCGTTTCGGAATTTCTATCTCAAGTACTTTCCACAAATCACCGTATGGTACGGCGAAACGTTCAAAGGTATCGAACCCGAACGCTTCACCGTGGACTATCTGGAAACAGCCAAAGAACTCAATTCGCTCGTCGCTGAATACAGCCTCAATTCGCCAGAAGTGGAAGAACAGCTTCAGGAATTGCAGATGTTGAGCGTCGTCATGATCAACGACAACCCCTTTGAAATCGCAAACAAAACGGGAACGCTAGAGCAAATTAAGGCTCAGATGCGGGAACGAGTTGGCGTTGACTCCTCCACGGAAGCGTTTGAAACCTTTTGGAACGTGGAGTATCTCCGCCAAGCAGGATGGTCCGATTCGTGGCAATTTTTCCAAACAGAAATTCAGCCCTTGATGGAGACCAACTATTACCGCAAGCTGGATATCACAGGGCGTCCCGTTGATTTGTTTTGGGTGATTGATCAGCCCTTCGTGATCATTTTCGGTGTGGAATTTCTGCTGCGCACCTTCTACCTCAGTCGTCGCTACAAAGGCACAAGCTGGATCCAAACGATGGTCTGGCGTTGGTACGATGTTCTGCTGCTCCTACCGTTTTGGCGCTGGTTACGGTGCATTCCCGTCTCCATTCGACTGGCTCAAGCCGACATTTTTAACGTTATGGTGCTAGTTCGCCGCCTACGCCGGGATGCGATCGCCAACTTCGCCACGGAACTCACGGAAATTGTGGTGATTCAGGTGATCGATCAAGCGGAAGCCGTGATCGAAGATGGCTCGGTTGCGCGATGGCTCACAACCTCCAATCGTTATGTAGATATCAACGGAATCGACGAGGTAGGATTAATTGCCAAACGGTTGAATACGGTGCTGGTAGAGGACGTGTTGCCTGCGGTTAAGCCTGAACTAGATGCCCTAATCAGCCATAGTGTCGGCAATGTGCTGCATTCAGTACCGCTCTACAGTGGGGTAACTTGGTTGCCAGGTGCAAAAGAGGCATCGAATCGTCTCACCCAAAACTTAGTGGAAACTACGACTCAAAATATCTATGGTGCGCTTCAGTCTGCTCTCAAAGATGACCAGGGAGGTGCGTTAACCCAAGCCTTGATCCAAAGTTTCCTTGAAAATTTGCGGACGGGAATGCGCCAGCAGGACACGTTAAACGAATTGCAATACTTGTTGGTGGCCTTGCTCGACGAGGTTAAGGTGAATTTTGTTCAACGGATTGAGGCCAGCGACATTGTAGACATGGACGCAAAAACGAAGCGAATTTACGAACTGACGAATAAAGTGGGAACCGGCAATTCGCCAATGCAGGCGGTGCGCGATCGCCCCTCCTAATCCCAGGCAAACCAAGCGATCGCCCCTTGCCTGAAATACTGGCATCAGAATTCAGCGATCGATTCACCAACTATGCGCTAGACTGAGGGTGATGTGCGGATCCAAACGGCTTCTGCACTACCGTGGACATCTTTTGTGATGGAAGTGGGGCAATGCCCACTTTTTTATTGATAACTTGTGACACATCCTCTAACTCCTCAAATTCTTGAATTGGCGACACCGATTGCAACATCACTTGGTTTGGATGTTGTAGATGCCGTGTTTCAAACGAATCACAGTCCCCCGGTGCTACGAATTGATATTCGCAATCCGGCTCAAGATACTGGTTTGGACGATTGTGAGCGTATGAGCCGAGCGCTGGAAGAAGTCCTAGATGAATCGGAGCTGATTCCCGATGCCTACGTGTTGGAAGTATCGAGTCCGGGTATTTCCCGAAGCTTAACTACAGAGAGGGACTTCATCTCATTTAAAGGGTTTGCCGTCACGGTGTCGTTGAATGAACCGTTTAATGGTCAGAAAAACATCAGTGGCAAACTCGTGCAGCGTGACGAAACGCACCTGCATCTGAACTTGAAAGGACGAGCGATCGCCATTCCCCGTGAGCTTGTTACACGGGTTTGGTTTGACGAACGGCACGCTTAATCCTCAAACAACCGAATAATGACGGAGGTCATATACAACTATGTCAATGGTAAGTCTGCCTGGTTTGCAGGCCATGATCGAAAGTATTAGCAGCGAGCGCAATTTGCCTAAATCTGCAGTGCAAGCAGCACTGCGTGAAGCGCTTCTGAAAGGGTATGAGCGCTATCGCCGCACCAATCGAGGGGCTGACATGGCCTACGATGACGAGTACTTCAGTAACTTTGAAGTAGAGCTGGATGTCGAGGAAGAAGGCTTTCGGGTGCTCGCGACAAAAGCCATTACCGAAGAAGTCTCGAATCCCGATCATCAAATCTCGCTGCAAGAAGTCCAGGAAGTTGCGTCCGAGGCTCAGCTTGGGGATACGGTTATTTTGGACGTGACGCCTGAACAGAGCGAATTTGGGCGAATGGCCGCGATTCAGACTAAGCAGGTGCTCGCCCAGAAACTGCGGGATCAGCAGCGCAAGTTGGTTCAGGAAGAGTTCGAAGAGCTTGAACAAACAGTACTCACGGCACGGGTGCTACGCTTTGAGCGGCAGTCCGTCATTATGGCGGTGAACAGTGGTATGGGGAAGCCGGATGTGGAGGCGGAACTCCCTAAGAAGTTTCAGCTCCCGAACGATAACTATCGTGCCAACGCCACCTTTAAGGTTTACCTCAAGAAAGTATCGGATGGCTCTCACCGCGGGCCCCAACTGATTGTGTCACGAGCGGATGCTGGCTTAGTCGTTTACCTCTTTGATAATGAGGTGCCCGAAATTCAAGACGATGTTGTGCGGATCATTGCGGTGGCACGGGAGGCCAATCCCCCCTCTCGGTCGGTGGGGCCACGGACGAAGATTGCCGTTGACACGCTAGAACGGGACGTTGACCCGGTCGGAGCCTGCATTGGTGCTCGGGGTTCCCGAATTCAGGCCGTCGTGAATGAACTGCGCGGTGAAAAAATAGACGTAATCCGCTGGTCGCCGGATCCGGCCACGTATATTGCCAATGCCCTTAGTCCGGCACGAGTTGAGCAGGTGCGTCTGATGAATCCTGATGAGCGGCAAGCCCATGTCCTGGTGGCTGAAGATCAGCTGAGTTTGGCGATCGGCAAGGAGGGACAAAACGTTCGCCTAGCGGCTCGGTTAACGGGATGGAAGATTGACATTAAGGACTCAGCAAAGTATGACTACGATGCTGAAGATCGGAAGATGCAGGAAATTTTGGACGCTCAACGTTTGCATCAAGAACAGTTAGCGGCAGAAGCGGCGGCGTATGCCGAGGAACTGGAACCAGAAGAAGACGTTGATTTTGCTGAGGGGGCTGAAGTTCAAGATGAGGCGATCGCATCTAGTACATCGGATCTAAATGATGATTCAATCCCGCAAGCGGTATTAGACGGAGAAGAGTTCGATTCTGATGCGGTTAAAGAGAGCGAAGACGGCTTTGGAATCGAGCAAGAGGCTGCTATTGAGCGTCCCCGTTCGTGAGTTGCTTGTCGAAGCGTCCAATGGGCTCAAGATTTGGTTAAGGACTGTAACTGTTGTTGTGCTTAGAGGTTGTGTGCGTATGCAGCCTAACTATCGTCGGTGTGTTAGCTGTCGTCGGGTCGCACCTAAGGCAGAGTTCTGGCGGATTGTCCGAGTCCATCCCTCTCGAACAGTACAATTAGATGAGGGGGCTGGGCGCTCCGCCTACGTTTGTCCCACGGCAACCTGCCTGAAGCTATCTCAGCGTAAAGATCGGCTGGGGCGATCGCTCAAAGCAGCCGTCCCGGCAACCCTATATCAAGCGCTTTGGCATCGGTTAGACCATCAGGAAAATCCACACGAACCCGTTCAAGATGAGGCATAAAGAAACTAAAAACGCTCAACGTCATCAAGCATCTCTATCCGTGGAGAGCGCAGCCGCCGTACGTTGGCTTGGGCTTCAAGCAACAGGAGGAGTTGAAAGGTACTTGGAGTACTCATGCCTCAGTATGCTGATTAGAGGTGAAAGATGCTCTGATCTGAACGGAATTTGTTAAACGATTTAGGATAGAAGGAGGTGCATATCATACAGTTAGGTTAGAGTTTCGATGATGCGTCACTAGGGCGCAGCTAGACCTACATAGAGGAAGCAAATCATGACGTTTAAGTACGTACTACACCTACAACAGGTCAAACGATAGATTATATGTTGGTACGCAGAGGGGAGACTGGATGAATAACAGCAAAGTAAGAATCTACGAGTTATCAAAAGAGTTAAATTTGGACAATCGCGACATTTTGGCCATTTGTAGCCAGCAAAGTATTTCCGCAAAAAGTCATAGCAGCACGATTACCGAAGCAGAAGCGGAGCAAATTCGTGCCGCTGCCGAGCATTTCACTCCAAGTCACACACCTTCACGGGTCTCTGCGTCTTCTAACACTGCAAGTACTACGGCAAGTGCACCCACTCGGAAAGCGTCCCAAAAACCCCAGATTCTAGAGGTACGATCCTCAACCACTCGCCCCTCGGTGACCTCTCCTAAGCGTCCTGCCCAGCCTCAGCCCACATCTCCTTCCCCTGAACGCTCTGCACCTGCCGCTAGTGCTGCTGTAATGCCTCCGCCTGCGCGGCCTGAAAGTCCAGGAGGTGGCTCACCATCACGGCCAACTGCGCCTGCGAAAGCGCCCCAGCCCAGTCAAACGGAGGCTGCACAAAAGAAACCTAAAGCACCTACGCAAGAATCAAAGCCTACGTCAGACTTAAACGCACCGCCCATCTCACCAAACGCCTCTGCTCCAAGATCCAAGGCTCAACCGGAAGCGCTGAAATCGCAAAAGCCGACGCCTGCACCCAAGTTGATCAAACCACCGCCACGTCCGAGTGGTCGTGCGCCCGGCTCTGCCTCGGCACCGAGTTCTTCACCGTCTCGGACTGAGCGTCCTACACCCAAGTCTGAACGGGCTGCCTCTGCACCCAAACCGAAGGCATTGGAAATTGTTCAGGTTAGGAGTGGAGAGGTATCCCAATCCCGGACTGAAGGGCGATCGCCTGCACCCAGTCGAGAAGGGGCTGCACCGCCTCAGCGTCCGAAACCCGTGATTGAACTGCGGCGTCCTCCCAGTCGGCCTAGTGCGGATGCAGCGGCTGAGGCTGATCGCAAAGAAGGTGACGATTCCATTGATACGTTTGTCGAAGTAGCCGAAATTCCAAGGCTGCATCGTCCAGAGCCACCGCGCCAAGCGGTGAAGAAAACAAAAAGTCGCCGTGAGGAGGAAGAGGATGAACAAGAGCTTCTCCAGCGTAAGCCTGCGACAAAGGCCAAGCGTCGTCAACAGTTGATTGATGAGGATGAGGATGTTTTTGAAGATGACTTCCTAGATGACCAGGGTGAAGATTCAACTCCCCAGGTGAGTCTGTCGTTAGTCCGTCCACCGAAGCCCAAGAGTGCTCAGGCGGGACAACCCTCACGCCCGACAACGGCCACGATTTCTAAGCCGAAGCGTGGTGGTTCCCGTGAACAGCGGCGCGATCGCCGCGAGCAGGAAACCAAGCAAGAGCGTCCTGAGATTCTATATCTCCGGGATGAGGGAATTTCGGTTCATGATTTAGCGGAGAAGATGGTTGTTCCCGAAACAGAGGTCATCAAAGCTCTCTTCTTTAAGGGAATTGCTACCAACATCAACCAAATTCTAGATTTGCCCACGGCAACCATGGTGGCGGAAGAGTTCGGCATTTTGGTTGAAACGACGGAAGCCGAAGCGGAAGCCCGTAAGACCGAAATGCTGGATGCTGCTGACCTGGAGAACTTGGTGCGGCGTCCCCCTGTAGTCACCATTATGGGACACGTTGACCACGGTAAGACAACCCTGCTGGACTCCATTCGCAAAACAAAGGTTGCTCAAGGCGAGGCTGGAGGCATCACCCAGCACATCGGTGCTTACCATGTTGATGTGGAGCATAACGGACATACCGAGCAAATCGTCTTTTTGGATACCCCTGGTCACGAAGCGTTTACCGCGATGCGGGCACGGGGTGCACGAGTCACCGATATTGCCATTCTGGTCGTGGCTGCCGATGACGGGGTGCGTCCCCAGACGATTGAAGCGATTAGCCATGCCAAGGCCGCTGAAGTTCCAATCGTCGTTGCGATTAACAAGGTCGATAAGGAAGAGGCTCAGCCGGATCGGGTGAAACAGGAGTTAACGGAGTACAACCTGGTACCTGAAGAGTGGGGTGGCGACACCATTATGGTTCCGGTGAGTGCAATCAAGGGCGATAACCTAGATACATTGCTGGAAATGATCTTGCTGGTATCCGAGGTTGAGGACCTCTATGCCAACCCAGAACGTCCTGCACGGGGTACGGTCATTGAGGCCAATCTCGATAAATCTCGCGGTCCAGTGGCAACACTGCTCATCCAAAACGGAACCTTGCGCGTTGGGGATACTCTGGTCGCAGGTTCGGCCTTCTGTAAGGTGCGAGCCATGGTGGACGATCGGGGCGATCGCGTTGAGGTGGCCTATCCATCCTTCGCGGTTGAGGTGCTGGGACTGAGTGATGTCCCAGCCGCTGGTGACGAGTTCGAAGTCTACGCGGAGGAGAAAGATGCACGGGCGATCGCGTCCAAGCGTGCGGATGCCCAGCGGCAATCGCGTCTACAGCAGGCCATGGCGTCTCGACGGGTGACGCTGAACTCGCTGTCTGCTCAGGCGCAGGAAGGCGAACTGAAGGAACTCAATATCGTCTTGAAGGCCGATGTTCAGGGTTCGGTAGAAGCGATCCTCGGTTCGTTACAGCAGCTACCTCAGAATGAGGTGCAAGTGCGTGTTCTACTCTCTGCACCGGGTGAGATCACCGAAACGGACGTCGATTTGGCGGCTGCCAGTGACGCTGTCATTATTGGCTTCAACACCACCCTGGCTAGCGGTGCGCGGCAAGCGGCAGACAATGCTGGGGTCGATATCCGCGAGTACAACGTCATCTATAAGCTGTTGGAAGATATCCAAGGCGCGATGGAAGGTCTACTAGAACCCGAAATGGTCGAAGAGCCGCTGGGTCAGGTGGAAGTCCGAGCCGTCTTCCCTGTGGGCAAGGGAGCCGTTGCGGGTTGCTACGTCCTGTCAGGTAAGGCGATCCGAAACTGCCGCGTGCGGGTTCGCCGAGGAAATGAGGTAGTGCATGAAGGCAACCTTGACTCTCTGAAGCGGATGAAAGATGACACGAAGGAAGTCAATGCTGGGTATGAGTGCGGTATTGGGCTCGATCACTTCAATGCATGGCAGGAAGGTGACATTATCGAGACGTTCCGCTTAGTCTCCAAGCGTCGTACCCTAACCGTGTAAATTGGGCATGGATGGCTTCAGGCTTACTGTAGCGCACGGTAGCCTAACCCCTTACGAACGGTTTCTGATGGATGAGCCATTGGGAACCGTTCGGCTTTATGGGTTCTTGCTATTGGAGGATCATCGTGCAAAGGAGTTTGACGGTTGAGCGTTCAGTATTCTAGTGAAGATGCCCTTGGAGCAAACGATCTTCACCCACGGGCGGATGATCCATGCGGTTGAACAACTCCTGAATAAACCTGAACTTTCTGGGATTTTTTCTGCTGGGCACTTCCCGCATCATAGGGACATACCGAAAGGAACCAGAAACACACAAACACAGGAGACTGACTGATGACGCTGACATACCGAGGCCAAACCTACACTCCCAGCTACACCACCATCGAAGCCCCTAAAGTTCCCCTGTTTGGAACCTATCGCGGACGGACATATAGCTTCACCGCTCCTCAACCCGCAGAACTTGCCACTGAAGAGATGACCTATCGTGGTATCACCTACAACAAGCGCCCTGGCGAGAAAATGATCAACAGCCGCCAAACGATGCAACTGCGGCGCAAATGTCAACATCCCGCATTCAACGGTTAATCATCCAAGTCTTTCCCACTCCTACAATCTTCTCTCATCGCAACAAGGAACCCCAGTCATGAAACTCTCTTTCCTCGGCAAATCCTACGAATCGTCTAACTCCGCTGTGGATAGCATCGAAACCCAAGAGCAACTGACCTTTCGCGGCAAGCACTACAACCGCAAGGACTATCTGGTCAAAAACCGCTCAAAGGAAGAGTTGACCTTGACTTTCATGGGTCGTCAGTACGTCCGGTAATCAGCCTTTTACAGTCGGTCATATTCCTGTATGACAAAAGTCCAGGTATACCAAGCCTGGGCTTTTTATTGCGTTCAACGTCCCATTAGTGATCCATTAAAAAAGCAGACCCAGCCTTGTGGATCTGCCCGATTGTGTGAGGAAACTTTCTACTCTTCGCCGCCTTGCAGACGGAGCAGCAAAAAGCCCATTCCTAAGCCCACTAAGATTAGAGTGGAGGACAAAATTAATGCATTATAAAATTCTGGACCCATCGAACCCTACTCTCCTGTCAGTATTTAGCGGTGATTCATCGTCTGTTTATTCCCCTAATTTTAAGACACAATGATGCACGCTCTCGACTCTTCCTTGACTCCCACCCCTAAGCAACCCCGTTCCACACTCCCACCATTAGCGATCGCCTTTGGAGACCCCGCCGGGATTGGGCCAGAGATCGTCCTCAAATCCCTAGTCGATGTTGATCGCGATCGCACCCTTGTATTTGGCAGTCGGCAATTATTGCTCCGAACCTACGAACATCTGCGATCGCTCCCCATCCAGGCCGCTGATCCGGCTCACCTGAATATTGTGGATGTAGCGGTAGAGCCAGCGGTAATCAATGCGGTGGAGTGGGGACAGGGCAATGCGGCCAGTGGCGAAATCAGTTTTCAGGCACTCTCCCAGGCGATCGCCCATACCTTATCCGGTCAGTGTTCAGCGGTGGTGACAGCTCCCATTTCTAAGGCGTTGTGGGCAGCGGCAGGGCATCCCTATCCGGGGCAAACGGAAGTTTTAGCAGAACGGGCGGGCGTGGATCGGTATGGAATGATGTTTGTGGCGCGATCGCCCCATACGGATTGGACCTTGCGAGTGCTGTTAGCCACCACCCACATTCCGTTGCGTCAGGTTCCCGATGCCCTGACGCCAGAATTACTCACCTGGAAGCTTGACCTGTTGATCACGACGCTGCGCCAGGATATGGGCATCGTGAACCCTCGGATTGCGATCGCCGGACTCAATCCCCACAGTGGCGAAGCGGGACAATTGGGGCGAGAGGAAGCGGATTGGATGCAAGCCTGGTTGGCACAAATGCGCGATCGCCATCCCCAGACCACGCTAGATGGGTTGATTCCACCCGATACGATGTGGGTTGCCCCTGCCAAAGCCTGGTTTGGTTCCCCAAGTCCCCATCACGCCCATGATGCCTACCTTGCCCTGTATCACGATCAGGGCTTAATCCCGGTGAAGCTCATGGGATTTGACCATGCCGTTAATACAACCATCGGATTACCCTTCATTCGCACCTCGCCCGATCATGGCACCGCGTTTGATATTGCCGGGAAAGGGATTGCCGATGCCGCCAGCTTCAAGGCAGCCTTGCAGTTGGCGTTAGAACTGAGTCAGCAGCGACAGGCGATCGCTACATTGTAAAACGGTAGATAATACCGCCCTCGTCAGTGGTGTCAAAGCTGGCGTTTAATTGGCGAGCTTTGCTGTCTAAAAACTCCTGGGCTTCGGCGAGCGGAATCGCCGCTTCACTCGCAAACCGCAGAACGGTAATCGTGCCCTCGGGTTCCTGTAAGAGTTTCAGGAAAAGCTGTTCGCGGGCATGTTCAATTGGCTGCTGTTTAGTCCGGTTTTGATGCCGAACATTCCAAAGCAGCCAGCCTCCCAAAGCCGTTGGTGGTGCGCCGAATAGGACGACAGCGGCGATCGCCCCTTCGCGATCCTCCGCAGAGGTGGATGGATTGAGTGCTTCAACCGTTCCGAGGAGGACAATGGGCAGGCCGATCAGTAAACAGAAGCCAGCCGCAATTTTCTGAATCAGAATCATAGTTGGGGTGGAGGTGCAAACATTGGGAGTACATTCGATCCGGCTTGAAGCAATAGGGCTCCAGCTCTAGAGTACCCACCGTCGGCCAGCGGGAATTACTGAATCCTACAAGACAATGAACAAAAATTCCGATTCGCTTCCATCACGACTCAATCACGACTGAAAACGATTGTCCGAACAGTTCGGTATGATCAAGTCCTCCAGTATTGACCGCACTTTTGTCCTAGAGTTCTATGCAGACAACCTACCAGCAGTTTCAGATTCGAGATTGGCAACCGGGTGATCGCCAAACCGCCTTTGATTTGATTCAAGATGTCCTCAAGGAGTATGGCTTGTGCTGTGAGCCGGATGCCGCCGATCAGGACGTGTGGAACGTAGAACGGGCGTATTGGGAGTCGGGCGGTGCATTTTGGGTGGTCGAGCAGGATGGGCAAATTGTGGGCACGGCAGGCTTCTACCCCATTGCCCGTGGTACCAATGCCGTCGAAATTCGGAAAATGTATCTGCGGCCAGCGGCGCGGGGACAAGGATTAGGTCGCTTTTTGCTGCGATCGCTCGAAGCGGAAATTGCCCAACGCGGCTTCTCGGAAATTTGGATTGAAACGGCAACGGTTTTAAAAGAAGCGGTGCAGCTTTACGAATGCTATGGCTACCAGCCTTCCACCGGGGTTGAAACCCAGCGGTGCGATCGCGTATATGTGAAACCGCTGGAAACCAGCCGTTCATGACTCGCCCATAAACCACGCCACCAGTAAGCTGATGCCGATGAGGGCAAGCCAGCGCGGCGAAATGAGCAGCATAAAAAGATCAATAGGGGTATTGATTGCCACACCCATGAAAAAGAGGCATGTCCAAAACAGCAGAAATAGGAGGATAAGAGGCATTATTCGTTAGCGTCTGGGCATTGCGACTACCCTTCGTACTCGCTATCAATTTCAATCTCTAGGGTATCTTCATCAATCCGCACATAGAGAATATTAGGCCGACAGCACACCTGGCAATCTTCCACGTAGGACTGTTGCCCTCCGGCACTAAAATCTACAAACGTTGTGTTGGGTTCGCCACAGTAGGCGCAGAAGTATTCCGCAGTATTTTGCACCCAGTCTCCTCCATCGTCTTTAGGTCAGGGGTTTGTAGGCGTGAATCACCTGCAAGCTTCCCCCAGCGTACAGGATTGCTTGAGGCACGGGGCGATCGCCCGCTTTTGCGTCCGGTGCATTCTGAAACTGGAAGTCGGCCAACAATGCTGGCAAATCAGTTCGAAGCAACTGCCACGAGGTTTCTGTTTCAAACAGGAGGAGGAATACCGCCAGGGCAGGCATAAACAGCGGATTTTGAGGGGCATGAAAATCCACAAGGGCAAAGACGCCCCCCGGTTTTAGCACTCGGTATACTTCCTTGATAATTTGGCGTAATTGATTCGGTTCCATTTCGTGCAGGGCAGCACTGGTATGGACAAGGTCAAACTGTTCATCTTCAAAGGGCATCCGTTCTGCCCAACCTTCCACAAAAGTGGCCTGGGGGACGTGGTGAATCGCGCGGCGAAGGGCCTTGGGCGATGCATCGAGTCCAAATACATTGGGAGTCAAAGCTGTTAAATACCGGGTAGCCTGCCCACCCCCGCAACATAAATCCAAAACCGTAGCCTCTGGGGGCAGATCTAAATCCTGGAGAGCAAGCTGACGAAAGCGATCGGTTCCCCCCACGGCGATCGCAGATACAGAGGCGATCGCATCATACAGCCAGGGATACCGATAACTCCAATCGCGCAAAATCGTTGCCAAGGGTGCACCTCCTTCAAAAATTTGTTCCAAAAATCTGCCGTTAAGGATGAAGATTACAAATAGCCTGCCAAATCTGAATTTGTTCTATTGGGAACCATGGGTAACTCAATCAAAAAACAGGTTTGATTTTGATCACTGGTGAGTTCAATCGTGCCGCCAATATGCTCGGTCAAGCGTTTCACCAATGCCAGCCCCAACCCTGTACCCCCGTAGCGCCAGCGATCAATGCCAATGCTGCGATAGAACTTATCAAAAATATGGGGTTGGTCTGTCACAGGGATTTCAACGCCTGTGTTGCAGACTGAGATGAGAATAATGGCCTCGGCTCTAGTCCGATAGGCAACTGATTCGGTGGACGATAAAATCGGTAAGTCCTGTTTCGTGACGATGGCTTCGGCGGTAATTTCAACCGTTTCACCAGACGGCGTGTAGCTACAAGCATTACGAAGCAACTCGACAAAAATACGCTGAAGGCTGGCAATATCGGTGGTGAGTAAGGGAAGATCCTGGGGAATATTGAGAATCAACGTGCGATCGCTGCTGTGAAGACGTTCCAAGAAGGGCTGTACCACTCGCGGCAACCAGTTGTGCAGGTTAATTTCAATAAAGTTGAGCGATCGCGTCCCGGCTTCAAGCTGCTGCAAATCTAACAAGTCGTTGATCAAATCAATTTCTTGCTGGCACTCGGACCGCAAAACCGTCATGTACCGCTCAATTCGGGGATCGTCGATGCCATGCTGCTCCAGCACAATGTCCAGCATTTGACTCGCGACTTTGATATTGGTCATGGGCATCCGCAGTTCATGGGATACCGTCCCCAGAAAATCATCTTTGATGCGATTGAGGAATTCCAGTTCGCTAACCTGAGCCTGCGTGGCTTGGTACAACCGGGATTGGCGAATGGCGATCGCACATTGGCTGGCGATTTGTCCCACCAAGCTCATTTCTCGTTCAGTAAAGCATTCATGCCGTTCCCGCAGCAGTAGCAGATCACCAATAACCCCCTGATCATCGGCGATCGGGCAGAGGAAAATACTGACCCACTCGGCGCGATCGCCCAAAATTCCAGCCTCGATCTTGACGCAGAGTTGCACATGCCAACCTTGGGTCAGTTGGGCGTACAGTTCTGGGTACTGGCTTGAGGATAACATCGGTTGGCTAATGGACTCCTCGACACTGTAGGCTCCTTTGAGAACTAGGGCAATGGGTTCGCTGCGGTCAGAGCTACCGTCATACAGCACAATGTTGCAAAGCCGTAGGTTCAATCCAGAGGTCAATTCTTCTGCTGTTGCCTGGAGAATCGTCTGCTCGTTGAGACTATCTCGAACCTTTTCGATCATCTGGCGGAGGAGATCTTCAAAGTTCAGCGCCTGTTCAAGCTGGAGTGTCCGTTCCAGCACCTGAGTTTCGAGAACAGTGTTCATCTGCTGAACCTGCTGGTAGAGTTCGGCTTGTTGAATCGCGATGGATAGCTGGTCGGCAATCGTTTGGACAATGGCTAGGTCTGCCTCGTTCCAAGGATAATCACTGCTTCGTACCAGACTGAGCGCCCCCCAAAGCTGATTGCCCTTAATAAGGGGCGCAATAATTCGGACTTCTGTGCCCTGGCAGTCAACGATCGAGCCTTTCTGTGATTGGGTGTAGTCCTGAAGATTGTTGTCCCAAATCGCCTCCAGACGTTTTAAGCAAGCCGCAAAATCAGTATTGTGGTCGAGATATTCCGCGCCAATGGCGAAGCGATCCGTAGCGTCGGATGTCTCTACCGCATGGGCAGCGATCGCCCGCCAAGCCTGTCGATCACCCAGGTACTCTAAAACAACCACTTCCTGAAGTTGCAAGAGCTGCTGCACATCTTCAACCGCTGTGGCAAAGATAGTTTCCAGATCTAAGGACTGACGAATGGATTGAACAACGCGATGGAGGACTCGTTCCCGCTGGGCTTGCTGGTGCAGAGCTTGTTCGGTGCGTTGGCGTTGAAGTTCCATTGCAGCGCGTGCCGCAAAGATTTTCAGGACAGACTCGGTCGTCGCACTGGCTATAAAGGGCTTGTCATCTAAAACGCAGAGAGCGCCCAAAAACTGTTGTTCAGTATTGGTTAGGGCGTACCCCACATAGGATTCCACTCCCATCTCCCGCAGAATGTCATCCTCAGGAAACATGGTCTGCACGTTCTGAGGGCAGGCATATTGACCTTGAGCCATCACCCGCTCGCATGGAGTGTTCCGAATGTCATACTCTAACGGCTCACCAATGCGATCGCCATTCCAAAACGCCAAAACCCGCGAGCGATCGCCAATAATTTCCTCAACGGCGACGTAGCGTATATTTAGGGCGATCGCCACATGCTGCACTAAGGCCTCAAAAAACGCCTGTCCGCCAACAGAGGCCGTCCCCTCCACCACGCTGTTTAAGAGATTTTCAACCTGCTTGCGATCGCTCACGTTGCGGACAATCGCGAGAACCTGGTCAACTTGCAACGGCACAATCCGCATCTCAAAGTGGTGCGACCCATTGAGCACATCCAGACTGGATTCACACCGCGAAATCGTTTGTTGAGCTAAGGCGTCCTGAATCCGTTGCTGGATTTGGCTGCCGGGGGGGGCTGGAAGAACATCGGGCATGCGTCGTCCCGCAAGTTCATGGGGCGGAATGTAGAGGTAGCCTGGATCGTGAGCGTGCCACTCCAGAAATGTACCATCGTGCCCCAAGCGGAAGACCAAATCTGGAAACGCCTGAAAAATCGCCTGCAGGTGTTGGGTACTTCGAGTCAGTTCTGCAAGCCACTGCTGCTGTAAGGCATCCGTCTGAAGCTGTTGCAGACGAGTCGCAATTAGAAACGTCGTCACCTGCAATAGAGCCATCTCAGAGGTTGACCAAGGCCGCGCTTCCTGACAGTTTTCAAACCCAATGATTCCCCATATTTGGTTATCAACCATCAGCGGCAGCAGCAACACAGACTGTGCCTGGGATAGCTGAAACAGTTCCTGCTGATGAGTGGGAAGTTCATGAATCAAAAACGATGCAGGGCGTCCATGTTCCAGATAGGCTTTTAGCGTAGACAGACGCTCGAACAGGGGGATATTTTGCCAGAGGGGAGAGAATGTCCCAAAGCCCCCGCCCGTTGCATACCATTCCGCTGCCAGCGAAAAGAGCACGGGATGGGCATCTTCAGAACAGACTTCAAGCACGTAAACGCGATCGGCACCAGACGCTTCACCCAATCGCTGTAAAATAGACTCGTAGCGAGAGGGCAGATGCTCAATGGTAGGAATACTCTCTAAGATTTTTTGGAGGGAGAGCAGCGTCGTTAAGTAGCGCTCCTGCACAAGCTGACGATAGCGGGTCACCTCTCGTCCCACCACCAACACCTTTGGGGACGCATGATCGGATGGGGATAGGGGGGTAAAGGTGAATTCATAACAGCGGGTTTGGTTGGCGATCGCCACCGGAGTCTCGTAAATCGCAGATTTCCCGGTTTTGCAGGCCATATGCCGACCCCGTTCGTGAATGGCTAGCCAGTTCAGCGGGAGATCGAGTTCGCGGCTATTGACACCAACCCGTATCCTGGGAGCTTGCGGGTCACCGTCTTGAAGCAAGGCGTTAAAAAACTCAAGACCTGCCCGATTGATAAATTCAAAGACGCCATCCTCGCCGAGGACATAATATAAGTCAGAAGTTGCTTCGATAGCAAATTGGAGTTCCGTGAGGTCAAAGGCCATAACAGGAACGCATAGGGTAGGAACTCAAACTACAACAACGTTGCATGAATAAGGTGTCAGATGCTACGTCTCTAGATAGAGATTTCAACCCGTACCTTGCCTGAATACTCCCTGAGATTTCAATCCCTGCGGGTCGATTCCCCGCCGCTCTGCGGCGTAAAATGCCAGG